>JADFGH010000254.1 GCA_022567775.1 Pseudomonadota bacterium
GGAGACCGGCTGGCGAAAGCGGGCCCGATCGGCGTCGTTGTCGCGACCGTGCTGCGCTATTTGTACGCGATGCTGCGCGATTTCTTTTCCGGTCAGCTCACGATGCGAGCGATGAGCCTGGTTTACACGACACTGCTCTCGATCGTTCCGCTGCTCGCATTCAGTTTTGCGATTCTTAAGGGGTTCGGCGTTTTCAATCAGCTCGAACCGTATCTCACTGGCGTACTCGCACCGCTCGGCGCACAAGGGGAGCAGATCACAAAGCAGATCCTTGCGTTGGTCGACAACGTGAGGGGATCCGTACTGGGCGGCGTTGGACTGGCGTTTTTTCTCTACACCGCGATCAGCATGGTGCAAAAAGTCGAGGAAAGCTTTAATTACGTGTGGTATGTATCGAAGCCGCGCAGTTTCGCCCGCCGCTTTACCGAGAACCTTGTCGTGCTGCTCGTCGGACCAATGGTCATGGTGACGGCGATCGGCATGATCACGACGATCCAGAGCAACACGGTCGTTCAGTACCTGCTCAACAACGATGCCCTCGGACCGATATTCGTGGTGGCTGGAAAGTTTGTTCCCTACCTGCTGATTTCCAGTGTTTTTACGTTTCTGTACATGTTCATGCCGAACACAAAAGTCAACTTCAAGTCTGCGCTGGTCGGCGGCGTTGTCGGGGGCGTCATGTGGGTAACGATGGGCGCGATATTCACGACCTTCGTACTTTTCGCGACGCGCACTCAGCAGATCTATGCCGGATTTGCCGTCGCGATCACGACGCTGATCTGGCTGTACCTGAACTGGCTTGTCTTACTGGTCGGTGCGCAACTCGCTTTCTATCATCAACGGCCGGCGTTTTTGCGCATCGGACGCCAGGAACCCAGGCTTTCCAATTCCATGCGCGAACGGCTTGCCCTTGACATCATGTTCCTGGCTGGCCAGGCATTTCGCGAGCCTGGCCGGTCAATTACCTCGAGTGAGGTCAGCAGCAAACTCTGCATTCCCGCGATAGCCCTGACACCAATCGCCGGCGCACTCGAAACGGCCGGTCTGTTGTTGGCGACGGAGAAAGAAGAATTAATGCCTGGTCGCGAAATGTCGCGCATCAGCCTGCAGGAAATTCTCGACGTGGTCAGAATGAAAGGTGAAACCGGGTCTCACCGGGATCCAAACTGGTCGGAGACCATTAACGCATTGGGCACGGAACTTGATTCCGCAGTCGCGAAGACGATCGCTGGTCGCACCTTGTCCGACCTGCTGGACGAATTTGACGAAAAGAAAGATTGAATCGCGCCCACAAGCGGTTCAGGCGCCGGCGATGGTCATTGCCTCCACCAGCAAAGAACCGCAACGAATCCCGCTGCGCGCATCCTGATCGTTACCGATCGCTGCAATTCGCTGATACAGGTCTTTCAAATTGCCCGCGATGGTGACCTCGTGCACCGGGTGTGAGATTTCACCATTCTCTATCCAGAAACCAACCGCACCACGTGAATAATCACCCGTTACGCCGTTCACGCCCTGACCAATAAGCTCCTGCACCAGCAAACCACGACCCATGGATTTGATGAGAGACTCCATGTCGTCAGTACCACCTGGCACCAGTAGATTATGGGCGCCCCCGGCATTGGCCGTGGTCTGCAGTCCAAGACGCCGGGCGGAATAAGAGCTAAGGATATAGCCCTGCAACACACCGTCTACAACAAGTTCCCGGTCGTGCGTGGCAACGCCTTCCGCATCGTACGGTGAGCTGGCCAGCGCCTTGGGAATGTGCGGCCGCTCCTGTATTTGCACAAAGTCCGAAAAGATCTTTTCGCCAGCCGCGTCCAGCAGGAATGATGAACGGCGGTACTGGGCGCCGCCGGATATTGCGCCGATTGCGTGGCCAATAAATCCACGGGCAACCTCTGGCGCGAACAATACTGGAGCCCGCTCAGTCTTGATCTTGCGCGAACCGAGCCTTTGCACAGTTCGCCGTGCCGCAGTCCTGCCAATCTCCTCCGGCGTATCAAGGTCCCCGGCGTCTCGAGCCGAGCTGTACCAGTAGTCGCGCTCCATGTCGCCATTCGACTCACCGATGACAACGCAACTGATGCTGTGGCTGGACTTCGGATAAGCCGCGAGAAATCCATGCGTGTTTCCGTAGGCCCTGATACCACTGCTCGAAGATACTGTCGCGCCCTCAGAGTTTGTTACCCGGCTATCGAATGACCTCGCGGCATCTTCGCATTCGATGGCGATACGAATCGCATCGGCCGATTGAAGGTCCCATTCGTGCATCAGGTCAAGATCCGGAATTTCGCTCGCCATTAAGTCTTTGTCGGCGAGACCGGAGTGTTCGTCCGCCTCGGTATAATTTGCGAACGAGCACGCTTTGACCACGGCTTCGCGCAGCGCGGCCGGACTAAAATCGGACGTGCTCGCGCTGCCCTTCTTCTGATCCTTGTACACCGTGACACCGATGCCACGGTCGTTGGTGTATTCAAGGCTTTCCACGCTGCCGAGGCGCGCAGTCGCGCTCAGGCCAATGTCGTGACTTGCAGCAGCCTCCGCCTGATCAGCGCCCTGCTCCCTTGCTTCGTTCAAAACAAGCGAAACGATGTCTTCAAGTTCCTTTTGATCCAGGGTACTGCGCCCTCCCGGCGCATTCATCTGGCGTCCTTCCCTTTCCCGATCAGTGTTCGAATTGTCATTCTCCTGCAGACTCCAGGTTCATCCGGTGCGCATGATACTATGCCGCAAAGAGCCTGTGTCGCCCTCACACCTTTTATGTCCTTATCAAAGCCCAGCAAAAGCGCCCGGAAACGCGAATACCTGGCATTGCAATCTTTGGGCGAGCAACTGATCGGTCTGAGCACCGAGCAACTGGCAAGTATCTCGCTGGATAATCTACTCCTGGAGGCCGTGCAAACAGCAAAAAGCATGAAATCTCACGGTGCGTTGCGCCGGCAAAAGCAACTCATTGGCAAACTGATGCGGGAAGTCGATCCGGATCCTATTCGCATCGCACTTGACACTTTTGGCCGTCATGACACCCTGGCAAAGAAAGTTTTTCGTGAGTCAGAGCACTGGCGCAATCGTATCGTAGCCGAGGGCTCGACTGCCTTGATGGAGTTTTTCGTATTGATCGGCGGTGAGAATCGTGAATTGCAGGAACAGTCGAAGTTTTACAAAGCTGCCGAAAATGACAAGGAACGCCGCTTGATTCGACGGAAAATTTTCTCCGAAATTCATAAAGAACTTGCCTCAAGGAGGCAAAACACGTCTCACTGATTATAGAATCGACACTAATGTCACCAGGCTACGCACACATGAATGCATTGGTTGGAGTTATCATGGGGTCCCGGTCGGACTGGGAAACCATGCAGCACGCGAGCGAGACGCTCGAAACACTGGGAATCGCGCATGAGGTCAAGGTTATTTCCGCACATCGCACGCCCGACCTTTTGCAAGAGTACGCTGAGTCGGCAATTGATCGCGGTTTGCAGGTCATTATCGCGGGGGCCGGCGGCGCGGCCCACCTGCCGGGCATGACCGCCGCCAAAACGCGCTTGCCTGTACTCGGAGTGCCGGTCGAATCGAAGGCGCTCAAAGGCATGGATTCGCTCCTGTCTATTGCGCAAATGCCGGCCGGTGTGCCTGTCGGCAGCATGGCAATCGGCAAAGCAGGTGCAATCAACGCCGCATTGCTGGCGGCCGCCATACTTGCAACGCACGATAACGACCTGGCTGCGGCTCTGGATGCCTATCGAAAGAATCAGACCGACACTGTATTAGCGAACGGCGATCCTCGTAGCTGACGATAATGGGACCACTATTGGGTCAGAGCCCTTGTTCTTGACGCAGATCGATATGATTTCCTGGAAAGGGATCTGACCCCGATGAAAAAAATTGGCATCATCGGGGCTGGTCAGCTTGGCCAGATGCTGGGCTTCGCGGGGCAGAATCTCGATGTCGAGTTTGTCTTCCTGGATCCATCGCCTGATCCTCCTGCCGCAGTCGTCGGGCCCGTGCTCAGGCTGCCATTCGACAGTGACGAGGGACTCCGCCAACTGGCCAGTGATTCGGATGTCGTCACTTACGAATTCGAAAACGTTTCG
>JADFGH010000255.1 GCA_022567775.1 Pseudomonadota bacterium
TCGTCACGTTCTTACGCCCACCGACTCGAGAATCGGTGGCCAATGTCTTTAGATAGACCTGATGCCGCGTCCACTTCAACCCGCCGTACGGCTCGATCGTGAAGCCGGGGTCCTGAAACACAAACCTATGGCTGGTCTCTAGCGCGATCTGCACCTGGGTCATATCCAAGCGCCGCCCACCGCCGAAATACCGCTGCAGTCCGAAGCTGACGTCCAACGCGAAGGCCGGCGAAACGATCGTGTCCGGCAGAATCACGGCCTTGGCGCCCACGGACGTCAAAAAACCCGCCTTATCTTCCAGCGAGGAATCAAACACCGTATTCGAACCGATGTCGACGGTATAGTCCCCTACGCCGACGGTCGCTACTACGGCATGAGGCCAGAGATCGCCATCCCCCAGGCGGAGGTGCTGCCCCTGAACGATGAGTTCGGCCTGCACCCCGCCCTGGCCGGGCTGATGCCGGTGGTGCCGAGCATGGGCGGTGTAGCTGGCAGTCAGTCCCTGACGATCATTACGCGCGCGATGGCCCTGGGACAGATCGACCGGACGAATGCCGAGGGAATTCTGCGCAAGGAATTGCTGGTCGGCGTCCTGAACGGCCTTGCCTGGGCGTGCGTTGTCGCGCTCGCTACTTATGCATGGTTTCAGGACTGGCGCATTGGTGGTGTCATCGCCGGTGCCATGATGATCAACCTGGTCGTAGCCGCACTCGCCGGATTCGCGGTGCCGTTAACGCTGAGACGGATGAAGATTGACCCTGCCCTTGCCGGGGGTGTCGTTCTGACTACTATCACCGACGTCGTCGGTTACATGTCGTTTCTCGGGCTTGGCGCGATCTTCCTGCTCTGAAATAAAAATGGCTCTACGCGGATTCGTGTGGGTTGATATTGACATTTCTGGCTAGCAAAAATTAACCTGCCACCACTGCTGGGCCATAAACTCTGGTAGCGATGCCCTCGAGTGAGGTGGCAGCCTGAGGTTCAGGTTACTTTCGGTCCTCAGAGACATGATTTTGACGATGGTTTCTGAAAGCCTTCTCCCGCAGCGGGTGCATTATGCGCAATCGCGGCTGGAAGCCGCTCCTACGTTACCATTGGCAGGATCGCAGGAGCGGCTTCCAGCCGCGAATAGCAAACTTCATGGTAAGACATCGCATCGTTTTGACGCCGGTCACAATTTTATCGGACAGCAGTGACCTGACACCTTTTCCGGCACCTTTTCCCCAAGCCACAAAGCCGGCCAACGTCAACAGAGGATGGATTGCCTTAGGATCTTTTATGGCTCTTGCCTGACTCAAAAACAAAACACCTTTTGTTGCTTGCTGAATCATCAAATATCCATATGATTACAGTACGTTACAGTCGTTTTTACTGATATCGACCCACAGGTTTCCGCGTAGACCCACAAAAATGAGTGATGCCGGGAAATTCGTCGCCTTTTCAATTATGACAATCTTCTACCGCGCACACTCCTGATCTACCCGACTAATGGTATATATTGGTATATACTCGACGCATGACCGCCCTCGAGAAAATCTGCACTGCCCTGCGCGAAGCCGGCATTCGCTATGCCGTCGTTGGCGGGTACGCCGTTGCGCTGCACGGCGCTGTCCGGGGAACGGTTGATATCGACATTGTCCTGGCCTGGTCCAGAAAATCAGTTGCAGGAGCGGAACAGGCCCTGAACGAGATTGGGCTGGTCAGCCGCCTGCCGCTTTCGGCAGACGATATTTTCGACTTTCGTAAGGAGTACGTAGAAAATCGGAATCTTGTCGCCTGGAACTTCTACGATCCGGCGGATCTATCGGTGCAGGTCGAAATCGTCATTAGCTACGATCTGAAAGGCCACAAAACCAGGCGTATCGAACTACCTGGCGGACCTGTCCCGATACTCGCGATCAGGGACCTGATCGAAATGAAACGGGAAAGCGGCAGACCCCAGGATATCGAGGATGTGGCTGCCCTGGAGAAACTGCTGTGAAGCCGGTACAGAAATTTTCGGATGCATACCTGCAAAGATGCGCCGAAATGTCGCACGAGGAAATCGTGCGATTTCTCGATGATTTCAGGCGCATCCATGGTACACAGCGCAGCCCCTCGCGCCTCATCAGTATCAAGGTGCCTGAAGACCTGCTGGCTGCGTTCAAAGCGAAGGCACGCCTCCACGATGTCCGCTACCAGACGCAGATCAAGAAGCTCATGAACCTGTGGTTGCAAGACCGCTTGTTGTAGGAGCGGCGACCGAGCCGCGATTCCTTTTTTCGGGCGATAGCGTATTAAGGGGCCATTCAGGTTAAGGAGAGTAAGCTTTGCCCCACGATGACTGATTGTGCGACCTGGTCGCGCAATCTTAAGCCTGGAGGTTCAAATGGACAGGAAATCGATGGCAAGCCAGCTCAGTTTTTTACTGTTTCCGGTGCTCTTGGGGGGTCTCGTATTGAGTGCGCCTCTTGAGCTTGCGGCGCAAGTGCCGGTCGACGAGAACGGCGAGCCGCTGGCGGCCCTCGTGGATGAGGGCTATGCCGCAGAGGCGACGCAGGATATTGCACCGCTGACCAGCACTGAACTGGAAGAACTGCTCGGGCCGGTCGCCTTGTATCCGGACGATTTGCTGGCGATTGTTCTGCCCGCATCGACCTATCCGCTTGAAATAGTACAGGCCGCACGATTCCTGGATGACCTTGCGACAGACGGCTCACTGGAGCCGGATGAATCATGGGATGAGTCTGTGGTTGCACTGCTTAACTATCCCGAGGTCGTCTACATGATGGACAAGGAAATCGACTGGACCTGGCGCCTCGGTGAAGCAGTTCTCAGTCAGCAGGCGGACGTGATTGCGGCGGTCGAGTCATTTCGCGATCGCGCTTATGCCGCTGGCAACCTGGAATCTGACGAATACCAGACCGTCTCCAATGACAATGGCGCAATCGAGATCGAACCGGTAGATGAAGAGATCATCTACGTCCCGTATTACGAGCCCGAAGAAGTAGTCGTCTATCAGCCACGACGCGTTTATCACTACTATCCGCAGGCGTACCCGGTCTATTACTACCCGTATCCTGTCGGCTACTCCTTTGCCTCCGGATACTTCTGGGGCGTTACCACCGCCTTTACGATCGGCTGGTCAAACCACTACCTGCACGTTTATCACCCGAGTTACTGGGGACATCCGTACTACGGCCACCATTACTACGGTCACTACTATCGGCATTCGAGTATTTCGCTCTACAACAGCTGGTATGTGCATAACAGCTATCGGTCATCGAGCCATCATCACCGCGATGGCGACCACTGGCGTCCGCGCTACCGTAGTGGTGCGCGTCCGGCAACCCGGAGTGTCCGCAACCACCACTATCCGTCCGGCGGCAGTGACCACTATCGCTCCGAGACTCGATCGAGTGGCCGGACCCGGCTTGATGGTCAGGACAGGACCCGGACACAAATTAGTGCGAGCAACAGCTTTCGTCCGCGAACGAGCGGCGCTACACGAACGCGCATCAGCAGCGACGCAAACCGCACCAGCCGATCCGGCCCGGGTACCGGCGGCAGATCCGAAATCCGCTTCCGCAACCGCTCTGATGCCGACAGGGTTCGTGCCAGGCGCGACAGTAACTCCGGTCGTAGCAGCAACTCGAGCCGAAATAACACCGCAACTAACAGCGCCAGCCGGCAGCAACTGACTGCACAGAACTCGCGCCGGACGACTGCCAATACGCGGGTAAGTCAGCGTCGCCAGACGCCGCAGCGCGCCGTGCCCACGCGGCAGGCAACGAACTCAGGAACGTCGTTGCGTAGCAGCGCCAGTCAGCGGCAAACGTCACAACGGCCCGCATCGAGACCAGTGGTACAACGCCAGGTCTCGCGTCCGACTGTGCAACGGCAGGCACCGGTACAACGTCAGGTCTCGCGTCCGACTGTGCAACGGCAGGCACCGGTACAACGCTCGGCACCATCTGTTGCCCCGCAGCGTTCGCCCGCTGTGCAACCGGCCGCGTCGTCCAACAACCGTGGGCAGTCACACGCCACGCCACAGCGGCAAGCATCTTCAGCACGAGCCAGTTCGCGGCGGCAGCGCCCGCACTAGGTTCAAACG
>JADFGH010000256.1 GCA_022567775.1 Pseudomonadota bacterium
ACGATCGCGGCCGGAAAACCTCAACAGAGATTCAACTACGCGATCATCGGCCTGTTGATCGTCGCGCTTGCAGTATCCATCACGTTCAACGTCACTGGTGTCAGGGGCGGACTCCAGTCCGCGCAAGAAAAGCCCGCAAACATGCGGCGCTCGATTGCGGTACTACCGTTCGCCAGCCTTGCTACCGATCCGGAAAATGCATCGTTTGTCGATGGCATACACGATGATTTGCTGACCAAGCTCGCCAATATCGGTTCGCTGAGAGTCATATCGAGAACCTCGGTCCTGGAATATCGAAATACCAGCAAGAACCTGCGACAGATTGGACAGGAACTGGGCGTCGATACGGTGCTTGAAGGCACGGTCCAGAGAGCAGGTGACAATGTCAGAATAAATGTCCAGCTGATCGACGCGCAGACCGACGAGCATCTCTGGGCACAAACCTACGATCGTCAGCTCACGATGCAGAATATCTTTTCGATTCAAAGCGATATTTCCGAAGCGATCTCCGGCGCCCTGCAGGCCACCCTGATGCCACGCGCACAGCACCGTATCGAGAGCATTCCGACCGAGGACATCCGCGCCTACAGTCTGTATGTCTCCGGCCGCGACAATTTGTACCTGCGCAGACTGGAAACGCTGCAGCAAGCCCGGCGCCAGTTCGAGCAGGCGATTGAACGGGACCCAAACTACGCCGAAGCGTACGTCGCCCTGGCCGAGTGCACCCTGTTGCTTTCTATCAATCACAATGCCCTGACCAGGGATGAGGCTTATGACCTTGCCCAGGCAAACCTGGATGAGGCGTTTCGCCTGAATCCCGATCTTGCAGACGCCTATGCGACGCAAGGACTGCTGAAATCCGACACCTGGTCACAGACGAGAACCGGCCCGGAAAATATTGAGGCTGAAGCCGCGTTCGAATATGCGATTTCGCTGAATCCGAATCATGCACGGGCGTATATGTGGTTTGCGTCCTTGCGCGACGCCGAGCAGCGCTACGAGGATTCTATTGCCTTGTATCATCGTTCCATGCAGCTGGATCCCCTGGCTCGAATTCCCTATTCAAATCTACCAACACTCTATGCCCAGCAAGGTCAAAACGAAGTTGCCCTGAAGCTGTGGCTCGATGCCATCGAAATTCACCCGGAATGGCCAATTCCCTATCAATATATCGCTGTACATCTGCTTGGTCTGGGACGTCTGGACGAGGCCTATGCCTGGAACCTGGCAGCTCAAGAGCTCAGCACTGATCCGGCGCTGAGAGGCGATATCGGCGTTGCCATATATCTTCAGTTTGGAGAAATCGACAAAGCACGTGCGCTACTCATGGCATTGCCCGATGCCCACCGGCTTGCCGGACTTACCGACGGGTTTCGCTTACTCATTGACGAAAACTACATTGGCGCGCTCGAGTTTTTCACACAGGTTATCGATGAGGGTGATGCAGCAGCACCGTTCATATTGGACATTGCGTCCGATATTGCGCTGCTTGCCGGTGATCTCGGGAAGGCGCGTGAGTATGTCTTTCGCGGGATGCCGATCCTGGACAGAGATGCCGATCTGCAAATCGATCGCTTCACCGTAGGGCAGATTGTGAAACTTGCCTATATTCGCCAACGCACGGGCGACCTGGCAGGTGGCAATGAGATGTTGAACGCGACACTTCCTGTCGTACGGTCACTGCCTAGACTCGGCATGTTTGGCCAGGGCATACGTGATGTACAGATTCTTGCACTACTTGGCAGAAAGGAAGATGCCCTGCAGGCCCTGCGCGCAGCTGTCAGCGCAGGCTATCGCTGTTCGATTCCCTCTAATACCTGGCTACTCGAGGATGACCCGTTCCTCGACTCCATCCGCGACGACAGCCGATTCGCCGGCATTCTCAGCGAACTTGAGTCGCTGAATGGAGTAATGCGGTCACGCGTCATGGAAACCGAGGAAACCGGCAACTGGGCGCCACTGCGGGCGCTCGCGGGTTCAACATAGATGAAACCGGCCGCATGGCGAGACCAGATGGGCCAGCTTGCTGTTCCTGGCTGAATAATTACCTATACTTCAGCTCCGCCCAGAGCGGTGGAACCATCAAAAATCGGGGGAATTTCATGACCATTCGTTTTATTGTCGCTGCTGCGACTCTCTTGTTGCTGGTGTCCTGCGGGCCGGATCGGCAAGCCGATACGGCATCCGAACAGACCGCCGCGCCAGTCGATCTGGCCGCCCAGGCAATGGAGATCGCAAAAAATTCGATCATTATCGACACGCATATCGATGTCCCCTACCGCCTTTATGATGAGTGGGAAGATGTGTCGGAGGCCACCGAGGGCGGTGACTTTGACTATCCGCGCGCCATAGCCGGTGGCTTGAATGCGCCTTTCATGTCGATTTACACGCCGGCCGGCCTCGAAGAAGAGGGTCGCTCCAAAGAGCGGGCCGAGGAACTGATCGATCTCGTCAAGCGCATCGTGAACGAGTCCCCGGACCAGTTCGCCATCGCATTGTCGGCCGCCGATGTAGAAGAACAGTTCGGACAGGGCCTTATCTCACTGCCGATGGGCATGGAAAACGGTTCACCGATCGAAGGTGATCTTGCAAACGTGCGACATTTTTTCGATCGCGGCATTCGCTACATCACGCTGGCGCACGGTTTGTCGAATCACATCTCGGACTCGTCTTATGACGATAACAAGCAATGGGGGGGCTTAAGCGACTTTGGGGTCGAAGTCGTCAAGGAAATGAATCGCGTCGGCATAATGGTCGATATCAGTCATGTATCTGACGAGGCTTTCCGGGACGTCATGGAAGTCACGGCCGCGCCGGCCATCGCATCGCATTCATCGGCCCGTCACTTCACGCCGGGCTGGGAGCGCAACATCGCTGACGACATGATCGTGCGCCTGGCCGAAAACGGCGGCGTAGTGATGATCAATTACGGATCGGCGTTTTTAACCCAGGCTGCCAATGAATACGGTAATGCAAGACGCGATGCCTTTGCCGCTTATCTCGAGGAAAGCGGCGCTGAGGAATCAGACGAAACAGAAGCGGCGTTCCGGACCGAATATGAAAAAACGCATGGCCCCTTTCCTTACGCTACGCTCGACGAAACCCTCGACCACTTCGACCATGTCGTCAAGCTGACGAGTGTCGAGCATGTCGGCATCGGCACGGACTATGACGGTGTTGGCGACAGTTTGCCGATCGGCCTGAAGGACGTGTCCAGCTATCCAAACCTCGTAGAAGGCCTGCTCCGGAGAGGATATAGCGAGGACGACATCAGGAAAATCCTCGGTCAGAATTTGCTGCGCGTATGGCGGGAAGTCGAGGCAGTCGCTGCATCAATGTAGCCGCAGGCAGGGATGCAACGCAGGGGACGTCAATGAAGAAGTTGTTCAGGCAAGCCAGTTGGACGCTGCTTGCGGCAGTGTTACTCAGTCTGTTTGCGTGCGGGCAGGATGCCGACTACGACGTCATCATTCGCGGCGGCAGCATCTACGACGGACTCGGCGGTGATCCCGTCATCAGCGACCTGGCAATTGCCGGTGACCGAATCGCGGTCATTGGCGATCTTGCCAATGCATCAGGCGCCATTGAGATCGATGCTGAAGGTCTGGCGGTAGCGCCCGGCTTTATCAACATGCTGTCCTGGGCGACGGAATCCCTCATAGAAGACGGCCGTGGGCTGAGCGACATCAAACAGGGGGTCACGCTCGAAGTGATGGGTGAGGGATTCTCGATGGGTCCGCTCAATGCTTCGATGAAAGCAGAAGCGATCGAGCGGCAAGGCAGCATCAAGTACGACATTGAATGGACAACCCTGGGCGACTACCTCGAATTCCTGGAAGCCAAAGGCATCTCGCCGAATGTTGCCTCCTTTGTTGGCGCAACGACGCTGCGAGTGCATGAGCTTGGCTATGCAGACAGGCCGCCAACAGACGATGAGCTTGCGCGTATGCAAGACCTTGCCCGCCAGGCGATGCTGGAAGGCGCACTTGGAATCGGCTCCTCACTTATCTACGCGCCGGCACATTTCGCAGACACGGACGAATTGATCGCGCTTGTCAGAATCGCTGCCGAGTCTTGCGGCGGCTACATCTC
>JADFGH010000257.1 GCA_022567775.1 Pseudomonadota bacterium
CGGATCACCTCGATATCGCTGCCCTCCAGCAATCGAAAGAAGCGTTCGGGGTTGCCGATTCCGGCAAGCGCATGCACCTTCGTGCCTGCAAAATCTCCAATGTTCCTGATGTCCGAATCGTCCAGTCTGCAAATCGCGGAAGCGACCAGTCGAAAATCCACAGGCGGAGGATCTGCAGAGCGGTGCAATAGTTCTGAGCTGCCATCGGTCTCGCGCTGCACCAGGATCTGGTTGATCGTATCCAGCCGGGATAGCGGTTCTCTGAGCGGTCCCGCCGGCAGCAGCTGGCGGTTGCCGTAGCGGCGCGTGCCGTCCACGACAGCAATTTCAAAATCGCGCCCGAGCCGGTAATGCTGCAAACCATCGTCCGACACGATGACATTTGCGCCGAGCTCAATGGCAAGTTTTGCTGCCGCAACACGATCAGGGTGAACGACGACCGGACATTCGCTGCGGCTTGCAATCAATATGGCTTCGTCACCAACAACCGCCGGATCGCTATCTGCCGTAACCTCCAGCGGATTCGGTCCAACCATGCCACGATAGCCGCGGCTGATAATGCCGGGCCTGTAACCGTTTGCGGCAAGCTGCTGCGCGAGCCAGATGGTCAGTGGCGTCTTGCCGGTACCACCCACGGTGATATTGCCGACGATAATTACCGGTACGGACACCTGGTACGAGCGCAATACGCCGGATGAATAGAGCAAGCGCCGGCAAGCAATTACCACAGAATAGATCCAGGTGAACGGCAACAACAGCCAGCGGAGCGGTGATTCTCCGTACCAGGTATTCTGCACCCAGTTGTCGTTGCCAGAACTCACGCGTGAAGCAAGTGCCCCATCATTGTTCACCACTGAATTGCATTCGGTAAAGGCCCGCATAAACGCCGTCGGCGTCAAGCAATTCCCGGTGCGTGCCCGATTCAACGATACGGCCCTGGTCGAGTACGATAATCTGATCTGCTGACTCGACCGTTGACAGCCGGTGCGCGATGACCAGCGTTGTGCGGTCCTGCATCAGTGTGCTCAAGGCTTCCTGTATGCGCCGCTCTGACTTCGTATCCAGCGATGAAGTTGCCTCATCCAGTATCAGGACGGGAGCGTTTTTCAGTAAAGCTCTGCCTATTGCAACTCGTTGACGCTGTCCGCCGGACAACAGAATTCCGCGGTCGCCAACAACCGTCTCGAAACCGTCCGGAAGATCCTTGACGAAATCCATAACGTGAGCAGCGTCGGCCGCCTGCAATAACTCGGCCCGGGTGCATTGGCGCAATTGCCCGTACGCAAGATTGTTGGCGATGGTGTCGTTGAACAGGATGACATCCTGGCTTACCAGGCTGATGTTGGATCGCAAATTAGCGAGTTCATAGTCCTGGACCGGCGTGCCATCCAGCAATATTTCACCCGATTGGACGTCGTAGAATCGCGGCAGGAGGCCAACCAGGGTCGACTTTCCGCCACCGGAATGCCCCACAATGGCGATGGATTTTCCGGCTTCGACGGTGAAAGACACATCGTGCAATACCGGCGAATCCTCATCGCCGTAGGAAAAGCTGACGTTCCTGAACTCGACCTTGCCGCGAACATCCTCGCTTCGATAGGTGCCCGAATCGACTTCGTCTTCTTCATCGATGATGCGAAACAGGCTGTCACCGGCGGCAATGCCGCGTTGCAAGGTTGCGTTTACGTTTGTGATACGGCGCAGCGGTTGCATCATCAGCATCATGGCGCCAAAAAATGACATGAAACTGCCAGGGCTGAGATTGCCGTTGACGGATTCTGCGCCAGCCGCATAAATGACGCCGGCAACACCAACACCGAAAACTACCTGCGTGACCGCTACGCCGAATGCTCGTGAACGAATCAGTTTCAGGTTTTGCCGAAAATTTCGTTCGTCGACCTCGGCAAGCCGCTCCGATTCATAATTGTAGCCACCGAATATTTTGACCACTCGATTGCCGGTCAACACTTCTTCAGTAACCTGTGAGACCTCCCCTACCGAATCCTGTATGCGCCCGCTATACCGTCGAAACGCCTTCCCGAGCACCTGGATCAGTGCGGCAATGATGGGCAGCAGGATCATGACGAAGATAAACAATCTGACACTCTGGTAAATCATGATACCCATCGCCGCAAAGACTGTCAGCAGGTCACGCACCATGATCGTGACGACGCTCGTCACCGACTCTGCGACCATTTCTACGTTGTAAGTCATGCGAGACAGCATGGGGCCGGTCGCGTGTCTCTCGATAAATCGTAACGGCAAGGTAAGGAATTTGTTGAAGACCTCGCGGCGCAGTGCGCTGATAACGCTGCGCCCGATCCGGCCCAGTGATGCTTCCGTCGCGAATCCGGTAATCCCACGGCCAATAAAGATGGCAATGAACGCGAATGGCATCCACCGGGCAGTCTCAAGATCATGCGCAACCAGCGTCTCATCCATCAGTGGCTCGACGAGCCAGACCATAGCCGCTTCAATCACCGCGGTGGCGGCCATCGCGACCACTGCGATCAGCCCGATTAACTTATGGGGAATGACGTATCGCCAGAGCCGGCCGTAGACCTCTTTGACGCGCGGGTCCACTGTCTTAGTCACTGCTCCGCCGAATCATTCACAGTCGCGATGCGGATCTTCACGAAGCCGAGCTTGCCGGCAACATCCATCGCCGTCACAACGTATTGATGACGAGTGTTTGCATCGGCGCTGATCGTGAGCGGCAATGAAGTGTCGCCTCCCGATACCTTTTGCAGCGCGTTACGAATCGTTTCCGGCCGGCTGTTGATGAGTTCCCGTCCGTTAACGAGAAAGGTGCCCTGCTCGGTGATCATGATGTCGAGTTGTTCGGTTCTTTGTTCGACAATCGCAACACTTTCTGCACCGGGCAAGCGAATCGAAATCTGCGACTGCTTGACGAAACTCGTCGACACCATGAAGAAAATCAACAGCAAAAATACGACGTCAATCAGCGACGTCAAATTGACGTCCGGCTCCGCTCTCGCCCGCGTTTTCAGTTTCACTTTTTCTTTCCGCTTTTCGACGCCTGACGCCGGTGCAACGCCTCAACCAGCTTGATCGCCTCTTTTTCCATATTGACCACCAGCGTGTCGACACGATTTCGGTAGTAGCGATAACCAATGAGTGCCGGGATAGCGACGGTCAATCCAGCGGCAGTCGTGAGCAATGCTTCCGCGATGCCCCCTGCAAGAACGGTTGGATTACCGACACCGCTTGTCGTAATTACCGCGAATACCTTAACCATGCCGATTACCGTGCCAAGCAATCCCAGTAATGGAGAAATTGCTGCCACGGTGCCGAGCGTTTCAAGGTAGCGTTCCAGTTCATGTACAACATGACGGCCCGTGTCCTCGATGCTGTCCTTCATGACGACGCGTTCGCGATCCCGGTTAATCAACCCGGCAGCGAGAATCTGGCCCAGCGGCGATCCCTGGTGCAGCGTCTGGATCCGGCTCTGATCCAGCGAATCCGTCTTGACCCAGCCCCAGACCTTGCTGGTCAGGTCTTCCGGCAGGACCCGCTTCTGCTGAAGTGTCCAGAAGCGTTCGAGAATGATCCCCATGGCGACAATCGCACACAGGATAATCGGCGCCATTAACCAGCCGCCAGCTTTAACCATTTCAACCATATAGCCTGACTCGATGGAAAATCGGAATATACAGTGACCGGCTCGAAAATTCTCCAATTCAAACGGCTTACCACGACTATTCGTGCCAGTATCGTCGCGAATCCCGTCGTTCCTGACGCAGAATCTCAGCGCCGCTGCCAATGCAAACACGCTGACCGATTGCGCCCGACGTCGCGGTCTCCAGCAACCGCGCGCCGGCATGCTCCCAGCGCCGCACGACATCCGCCTTGGGAAATCCCCAGCGATTACCGAATCCGGCGGAGACAATCGCCAGCTGCGGCCTGAGCCGGTTGACGAAGTCAGGACTGGACGAGGTCCGGCTGCCGTGATGCGGAACAATAACGGTATTGACCGGGCCCATCAGCGAGTCTTCCAGGAGCGTTGCCTCGATCGGGGTCTCAATATCGCCCGTGAGCAGGATTCTGTGGTTGCCGGTAGT
>JADFGH010000258.1 GCA_022567775.1 Pseudomonadota bacterium
CCGGTAATGGAAATCGTCACCGGTGTCCTCACACAAATAGATTTTCACGAGACGGTGATGCGCGGCATGCTGAGCTTCCTGTTATTCGCAGGCGCGCTGCACGTGGACTTTACCGCCTTCAAATCCAGGGCAAGCGCGATTGCGCTGATGGCAACTTTGGGGATTCTGATCTCAACGTTCCTGATCGGCTGGATGACCTGGTTCATTCTCAACGCTTTCGGTATCGAAATGCCGTTTATCTGGGCGCTTGTATTCGGAGCGCTCATCAGCCCGACTGATCCTGTCGCGGTCCTTGGACTTTTCAAGACAGTGAATGTACCGGAGACGCTGGAGGCGAAGATGGGGGGTGAGGCCCTTTTCAATGATGGCGTGGGCGTGGTGGTCTTTACAGTCATGGTCGCTGTTGCTGTTGGCGGAAACGGTCATGGCGGAGATGTCGATGCTTGGTTTGTAGCGGAGCTGTTTTTCACCGAGGCTGTGGGTGGCGCCGTCCTGGGCTTGATTGCAGGGTATGCAGGGTACCGCGCAATGCTGCATATTGACGAACACAACCTGGAGGTGCTCATCACGCTGGCGCTGGTAATGGTCACTTACGCAGTCGCCCTCAGGCTGCACATGAGCGGCCCGATCGCGATGGTGGTTGCCGGACTCTTCATCGGCAACCAGGGCATGAAGTATGCCGCTAGCGAAACGACGCGCGACTACATCAAGAAATTCTGGTCGCTCATTGACGAAATTCTGAATTCGGTTCTGTTCCTGCTCATCGGCCTGGAAGTCCTGGTTATTGCAAAACTGGTGGATCATGCCGGCGTTGCACTGCTGATCATTCCGGTAACGCTGGCTGCACGCTGGTTCAGCGTCTTTGTTCCGATTTCGATACTTTCTCGCTGGAGTTCATTCACGCAAGGCGCCATTCCGATACTGACCTGGGGCGGGCTGCGAGGCGGTATTGCAGTAGCACTTGCTTTGTCTCTGCCGCCGAACGAATACAAGCCGACGATCCTGACGATCACTTACGCGGTGGTGCTGTTTTCTATCATCGTCCAGGGCCTGACGATCAAGCCACTGGTCGAGCGCATCGTTGCCAAAGGAAAATTGCAGGAACCGTCTGCCTGAAGCCGGGTCATACAGGTATGGTTTCGCCTGTTTCCTCCATAAGCGAGCTGCGCTGGCTCGTCACGCTCGTGATTTTGCTGGCTGCGCAGGAATCGGCCGCGGAGTCGAAGAACGGCTTCGTGCTCGATGATGCACTCGTACCACCGCATGAAATACTGAACGGTGGTCCGGGGCGGGATGGAATACGTTCGCTGGACTATCCTGCTTTCATTTCCGCAAAAGAGGCCACTTATCTGAAGTCCAGGGACCGGGTTCTTGGCATCGAGCTAAACGGCGTTGCACGCGCGTACCCGATCCGCATCCTCAATTATCACGAGATCGTCAATGATGCATTTGGCGGTCATGCCATCGTCGTTACCTACTGCCCCTTGTGCAACAGCGGCATTGCCTTCAACGCAGAGGTCGATGGTACGCGGCTCGAGTTTGGTGTTTCCGGACTTCTGTACAACAGCGATGTACTTCTCTATGACCGGCAAACCGGCTCACTGTGGTCGCAAATCGGGCAAACTGCCATAACGGGGACGATGAAAGGCACGCGCCTCGATGCACTCCCGATGGCGCATACAACGTGGCGGGACTGGGTTGCGCGCCATCCGGAAACGGAGGTGCTGTCAGACCAGACCGGTTTCCGGCGGAATTACAAAGTGAGTCCGTATCCTGACTACGCCCGGAATAGCGCGCTGTACTTTCCGGTAGCCGCGCACAATTCGAAATATCGAAGAAAATCGCTGGTTTTGGGCCTGGAAATCGATGGGCAATTCAAGGCCTATCCGTTCAGCGAATTGAGCAAGAGTCCGCGGGAATTTTTGGACGAATTTCAGGGACAGAGTTTCGCAGTCCGCTACGACAAGAAAAACAAAACGGCGAGTATCGTCGGTGAGGATGGCGACGAATGGCCGACTCTCATTTCGTTCTGGTTCGCCTGGTATGCGTTTCATCCCGAGACCGAGATCTATACGGCGGATTGAGGTTGTCAGTCTGATCTAGTCAGCAAGTAGGGCAGCTATTGCGGAATCGCTTATAGGTTACCGCTGACATAACGAAGAATGCTGCTGCCATCGCCAGCGTCAGGAAGTCGATGCCCGGTCGAACGAACGACAAATAAGTGCCCGTCACCAGTAAAATCAATCCGAAAAAGAAGTAAGTCGGCACTGAAGCAGGCAGCGGTGGCTGCGCACCGATTCCCAGGCTCTGTTTCAGCCGTTCATTCAGCCGTCGGGTTTGCTGCAGTTCTTCTGCGCAAGTCCAACAACAAGCGATTCCCTGCCCCGTATCCTCACAACAATCGGGGCAGGCAGCCTTACCACAGTTTTGGCAGATGGCAACCGCGTAATTTTCTCTGTGCCGGTAACAATGCATCGATCAGTACTCTTCAACTTTGATCTCCGGGTGCGTTCCGGATACGGCAATACGGAACCATATGAATGGCAACAGGGGATTCGGTAGCCAGTACATCCAGCCAAGGTTCCGAATGCGCTCGCCATGCTCCAGCTTCAGGTCCATCCACACATAAACAAACTTATAGATGCACAGACCGGGAAGGAAGTTCACTCGGAAGCGATCTGTTTTCAGATATTTTCCGGCAATATAGAAGTTGCCCTCAAATGGCGTAATGCTCCATCCCAGCGGTCCGTCGGCCAGCACGACACCGGATGCCCGGTGGATTATTTTCACGCTTTTCATCAAATTACGAAATTTCTCAGGCGACATACAAGGGACCGGCAGGTTCGGTCATTTGTTACACGGTGACCTTTTGATACCATCAATTTCTATCAGGCCGGCAGCCACGGAAGCTGCCGGAAACAGAGGTAATACTGGTGCCCGCGACCTCGACGACTGCGCTGATCCCG
The DNA here is from genome assembly GCA_022567775.1 of Pseudomonadota bacterium. Classification (GTDB taxonomy): domain Bacteria; phylum Pseudomonadota; class Gammaproteobacteria; order Steroidobacterales; family Woeseiaceae; genus SZUA-117. The sequence continues at coordinate 2,967 of JADFGH010000258.1, forward strand.
ATCCTGTGAAGAGAGCTGGCTGGCAAACCCCCGTGGTCTTGCTGATGCTGATGAGCATTGCGATGCCAATTGCATTCAATGCCTGGACTGCGCTACTGAACAATTTCGTGGTAGAGCGAGCGGCCTTCACGGGTGTCGAAATCGGTATCTTGCAGAGTCTGCGGGAAATACCCGGCTTTATCGCGTTTACGACGGTGTTCGTGCTGCTGGTTCTAAAAGAGCAAACGTTCGCGGTCCTGTCGCTGGCGCTGCTTGGAGCTGGCGTCGCAATCACCGGCTTTTTTCCAACGGTCTACGGCCTGTATTTCACGACCGTCCTGATGTCGCTTGGATTTCATTACTTCGAGGCCGTCAAGCAGTCCCTGGCATTACAGTGGCTATCCAGGGAAGAAGCGCCGCAGGTCTTTGGCAAGCTGATCTCCGTCGCTTCAATCACGTCATTGATCATCTATGGAGTTCTCTGGATTCTGCTTGAAATTTTCGAGCTGGATTATGTCTGGAATTTCCTGATAGCCGGCGTCATTTGTTTCTGCCTTGCCATTGTTATGTGGGCAGGCTTTCCACATTTTTCGAGTGGGCCGGAACAGCACAACCGCATCATCCTGCGTAAACGATACTGGCTGTACTATGCGCTGACCTTTTTCTCGGGCGCACGGCGGCAGATTTTCATGGTGTTTGCCGCCTTCCTGATGGTCGAGAAATTCGGCTACACAGCAGCCCAGGTAACGTTGCTGTTCCTGGTCAACTACGCGTTCAACTGGTTATTCGCGGAACGGATTGGCGTGGTAATCAGGAGAATTGGCGAACGCAATGCACTTACGATCGAATATGGCGGTCTGGTTTTGGTATTTACGGCATACGCGTATGTTGAAAACGCTTACGTGGCGGCAGGCCTCTACATTATCGATCACATGTTTTTCGCGCTCTACATTGCAATGACAACGTATTTCCACAAGATTGCAGATCCATCCGACCTTGCCAGCAGTGCCGGCGTGTCGTTCACCATCAATCACATCGCCGCGGTGATTATTCCGGCGGCCCTCGGTCTTGTCTGGGTGCAATCTATCTCTGCCGTATTTCTGATTGGCACCGGTTTCGCAGTGTGCTCGCTGG
>JADFGH010000259.1 GCA_022567775.1 Pseudomonadota bacterium
CGTAAGCCCCGATAAAGGAACCCCGCGTTGGCGATCGCGGCGATGGAAGTTGCCAGTGCCAGTCCGGCATGGCTCGCAGCGTAGCCGACTGTTGTCAGATACCATGCCAGAAGAACGCTCAGAACGAAATTGATTGCAAGCGCGATGAGGCCATGTATAACCGGCGTCCTGGTGTTCTCCCGGGCGAAATAAGCGGGCGCCAGAATTTTCACAAATGAGAAGCCCACCAGCCCCAGCGCAAACGCCTGCAAACTGATGGCTGCCATTTCCACATCCAGCCTGGAAAAAATACCGCCGTAAAACAGGGTCACCAGCAGTGGCGATGCCAGGAGGACCAGGCCTATGGCAGCGGGAATCGCGATCAGAACGACAAGTTTCATGGACCAGTCAATGGTCCTTGAAAATTCCTCCATCGAGTGGCTGGCCGCCTGCCTGGAGAGGGTCGGCAACATAACCGTGGCCAATGCGATGCCGAAAAGGCCGAGAGGGAATTCCATCAATCGATCCGAAAAATACAAATAGCTGATTTTGCCGACGCCAAGCAGCGACGCGATGATTCCGCCAACCAGCACATTAATCTGCGCCACGGAAGACCCGAAAATAGCCGGCAGCATCAACCTTCCTACACGACGTACACCGGCATGCCCTGGCCGCCACCTGGGACGCGGGACAGCGTGTATTTTTGCGAGGAAGGGAATCTGGAACAGAAGTTGAGCGATACCAGCCAGAAATACACCGTAGGCCAGCGCCATTCCCGGCTCGTCCAGTAATGGTGCCAGCCAAAGGGCACAGGAAATCAATACCACGTTTAATATCACCGGCGTGAAAGCCGGCGCCGCAAATCTTCCGTAGGTATTCAGGATCCCTGCCGCAAATGCGGTAAGCGAAACGAAGAGCATATAGGGAAAGGTGAAGCGGAGCATTGCCGTTGCCAGGTCGAACCTGCCGTCCTCACCCACAAAACCCGGCGCTACCATCAAGACCAGCAATGGCGCGGCAATGACGCCGACCAGTGTGACCAGAAACAACATAAGGCCTAAAGTGCCGGCGACGGCGTCGACAAATTCGCGGACCTCCCCATGCTCGCGATTCTCCTTGTAACGCGCCATGACCGGAACAAACCCCTGCGAAAAAGCGCCCTCGGCAAAGAATCGCCGCAGCATATTCGGGATACGGTTAGCCACAATAAAGGCATCCATGACGATCGTGGCGCCAAAGAACCTGGCGAAAACGATGTCACGAACTAGCCCCAGGATGCGGGACAGCAGCGTCATTGTGCTGACGACAGAGGTGGACTTCAGCAAATGGAGGCCCGAGAGGCGATGTTGACGCCTGGGGCTCAAGTCTGGGGCATCGTTGCCGGAGGATCGATCCGGGGGCATGTGCTGTGATTCGGGCTTTTGAGGACTCGTAGTCTAGCCCGAAATGCGACCAGAAATCAGCGCTTTAGACGCCAGTCGACCAGGTCATTGACAATCATCCGCAGGCCGCGAATAATACGCGGCTGTTTGGTCCCGGATCGCCTCCTTAGGATCCTGGCCTTGACCCTGAACGATGGTAAATCCAGGAACTATTGCATTGGCGAACATCAAATCAGCCCGGAAACGTGCCCGGCAGGCCGACAAAACCCGGCTCCATAACATGGGCTTGCGTTCCAAGATGCGTACCCACATCAAGGCCGTCATTGCTGCGGTCGAAAAGGGAGATAAGGACGCAGCCGCTGCCGCCTACAAAGCTGCTGTGCCGGTGATCGACAGCATGATCAACAAGGGAATCGTCAACAAGAACAAGGCAGCTCGCCACAAGAGCCGCCTGAACAAGATGGTGAAAGCGCTCGCTGCCTGAGCCCCCGCGGCGGCGTCATGGATGCGCCGATTGACAATAATTATTCGCGTTACCAGCAGTTCGTGCCAGAGCCGCTCTGTCCCTTGTCGCCGGCATGCGTCAGCGTCAGGCTGCCGCAAGTTGTGTCTTTCTCTGCCTGGTATTCTTGCGGTTCAGCCGTGACGGTGAAGCTCGTTGCGCTCGTGTTGGACAGCGCGATGCTATAGATGCGCCCGGCGTCATCATCGGCCACCACGGCGCCCTGATCGTTCATCATGAAAGGATTGCTCGTAAAGCCAAGGCTTTCCAGTGACGCCGCATACCCTTTGTTGTCCATAAAAAACTGCTGCTGACGATCGGCCACCTGCAGCAACATCGCCGCACCGGTAGTGCGCTTCGCCCTGACGACATACTGCGTATACAAGGGATAGGACGCCGAAGCGATGATCGCAATGATCACCAGCACTATCATCAATTCGATTAGCGTGACGCCAGCCTGCCGTTTGTGTTGCCAGAAATTTTTCACATTATTATCTCTACAGGTCCGAATCTTCCTGGAGGAACCAGTAGGTCCTCCAGCGCGTGGCTACATCGACAGTGTCGATTTGCAGGTCCGGCCGCAAAATCTTGTTCGGCGGGATCGAAACGACTTCGGCGGGTATGCCTGCCGAAATTAATTCAGTACTGCGATCATTCTTCGTCGTCGCTGCATCGCCGTCCCCCGAGTCGCCGTCAGGATCTGTATCGTCAGACGTATCATAGTTGATGACCGATACGGCGGTCTGCAGGGACACGGCATACAGTCGCCCGGCTCCTTCCGATGGCGCACAGACTGACGAGGAACTGGCGCCCTGGGGCAGGTAAGAGGTAAAGAATACGGACCCGGACATCGTCAACGGCGTTGCGAGAATCTTCTCGCCCGTCGACTCCATCTGCAGACGCCAGCCTGCCTGTAAATCCAGATTGCAATCGCTGCCCTCCTGGAGACAGTTATCCGTAACGTCGGCAAAATCCGCATGCTCGATTCCGGTGTTTGTTCCGGCGCCCGCGGCTGTCGCGCGATCCTTGATCATGTAAAAGAAATTGCCGGCGGTGCCTCCCAAATCGAGCGGGTCGGCCCGGTCACCGGAGCCCAGCAGTACGGCGTCGAAAAGTCCGTCATTGTCTTTAGTCTGCACCAGGTCCGGTCTGTGGAAGAATCGCCGGTCAGACGACTTTCCAGCGGATCCGTCAGCGTGCCTGCCGACAGAGGCCAGCAGGGTCAATTTCCAGTCCGCCGTGTTGCTGCCCGCGAGATCAGCGCGCCAGACATTGCCGCCGGTGTCGCCGACAACCATGCGGTCTATCAGCCCATCGCCGTTGGTGTCGGCTACGGTCAGCGCCGAGGGGATACTATCCACCAGGCCCGGGTGCTCATATACCGTGGCTGACGATCCGCCAGTGCCACCGCGGGCTTTCCAGATAAGATTGCCGGTCTCCGCATTGACCACATAGATCGCGTTGCCTTCCGAATCGTCGGTGCCAACGCCACTCCGATCGTCCTTGTTCGTGTCATAGCCGCCGGCAAACATGAGCACCGCAACCGGGCCGCTGCCGGTGTCGATCATGCCGACGCGTGGATTGGAGAACGTGTACCCGAGTTCGGCAAAATCACCGGACTTGTCGATGGTCCACATCAATTTCGGGCTTTCCGGGTTGGATATGTCGAGCGCGTAATAGCTTTTGCCGCCACGACGAAGCCCGACAAACAGCCAGACTTTGTCGCCGGCCTCGATATTGCCGTCGAAATCGACATCCTGGATGTAGGCGACAGGGGCGCCATCAAAAGTATATGGATGCTTGGCGCCGGTTGCGTTGTTACGCAGGATTTTCTGGGCCGGCATCGAGGTACGCGGCATGAAGGCCCAGACTTCCTCGCCACTCTCGCCGCCGCCAGTACTGGTGTTGCGGATCATGCGCAACATGCCGTCGTTGGACGCTACCGCAAGATAGATCGCCGGATTGCTACTGCTGTAGCCGCCGCGCGCGCCATAATTCAGCGGCAGCGGGCGCGAGTGCAACGAGTCGCCGAAAATCCATTCGCGCGCTTCATTGTCAGAACCGTCGCCATCCAGGTCGTCGATATCCAGACCGCGTGCCGCGATGTCTGTTGCTACGAGCACGCGAACCTTGCCTGCTTTGAAATCGCGCAGCGCTTTCGTGCGCGCGCCCTGCCCTTTGCCACCATGAATCGCGACAGTCTCGA
>JADFGH010000260.1 GCA_022567775.1 Pseudomonadota bacterium
ACATAAATACCGACGTCTGCGATTCTCAGGCTGACATCGAAGTTGTAACAATTTTTTCCCAGCCACTCGACCTCGCCCCTGATTGCCCATATTTCTTCGCGCTCTTTGTCCGACTTGGCGATGACCCCGTCCACAATCAGCTCGCTCGCTATCATGTCCCCCAACACCGCTTCGAAATTCTCATCGTCCGTCCCGGGATGCGTTCCCATTGCCTCTACGATTGCATAAAACGGATATGCCGCTGAAAACGGCGAGCGAAGTTTGCCGGCCGGCTGCGTGACCGTCTCATAAAAGTCTTTCCACATGACTTCGAAACCGCAAAGCGAACTGCCAAGCAATGCTTTTACTTTATTCAGAACGGCAACAATCTGTGCGTAGTCATTGCAGGCGACCAGCGCGACATTGTGCGTCCGTGGCTTGACGCTCAGGCGAAACACGATCCTGGTGATCAGGCCCAGCACACCTTCGGTGCCAATGAAAAGATGCTTCAGGTCAAACCCCGAATTGTTCTTGATAAAGCGATTCATTGACGACACGACTGTGCCATCCGCCAGTACGGCTTCCAGTCCGAGCACGGAATCGCGCATCATGCCGTAGCGGATGACCTTGGTACCGCCGGCATTGGTGGCCACGTTGCCACCGAGCATGCAGGTGCCGCGCGCGCCGATATCGACCGGAAACAACAAATCCTCTGCGTCCGCCGCCTCCTGCGCCGCGAGCATGGTCACGCCGGCCTGGACGGTCATCGTATGTGCCATCGTGTCGAGTTCTTCGATGGTATTCAGTTTTTCGAATGACAAGGCGATGTCATCGGGCGTGGTCGCGCAACCCTGCACCAGATTCGTCAATCCGCCATAGGGCACGACGCTCTGGCCGTGTTCGAAGCAGGTTTTCATGATCGCTGCGACTTGCTCCGTACTCGAGGGGCGAACGATCGCTTTTGCATGACACGGCTGATGGGTTTCCCAGACCGTCGTCCGCTCGCTCGCGTCGCGTCCGGTCAGGACCTCGGCGTCTCCGACGATATCCTTAAGTATTGAGATCAAGTCTGTGGTCACGCTGCCGGGCCCCGCATGGACGATGCGCCTATGCTATCGGCCATTGAGCCGCCTGACCATTCATTACCCGCTTTTTCCCGTCCCGGGCCCAATACGACCCCGTTTGCGCTATGATTCGCGGTCGTTCCGGACCGTCAAATACGAGGATTAGGTAATGCGAGACATGTTGCAGTTTTATATCGATGGCGAATGGGTCGATCCGGTGACCCCGCACCCGTTCGATGTAATCAACCCCGCGACCGAGGAGGTCTGTGGACGTATCAGCCTCGGCTCGGCTGCAGATGTGGACAAGGCCGTCGCCGCTGCCAATCGTGCGGCGCCTGCTTATGCAGAGACGTCCCGCGAGGAGCGAATTGCCCTCCTGGAGGCCATTCTCGAAATCTTCAAGCGGCGCAACGACGAGATCGCAACCGCCATCATGGAGGAGATGGGCGCGCCCTGGAAGCTGGCTAAATTTGCCCAGGCGCCGAGTGGCTCGCAACACATTGAGGCAGCGCTGGAGGTACTGAAGACCTACGAATTCGCAGAGACCATCGGCACGACACAGGTCAGACGGGAGCCGATTGGACCATGCGCACTGATTACCCCCTGGAACTGGCCGATTAACCAGATCGCGGTCAAAGTCGCGCCAGCGCTGGCAGCCGGCTGCACGATGGTATTGAAGCCAAGCGAGATCGCGCCCTTCGACGCCATGCTGTTTGCTGAAATTCTGCATGAGGCCGGCGTACCCGCCGGCGTGTTTAACCTGATCAATGGCGATGGCCCAACCGTGGGCGAGGCGCTGAGCGGTCATCCTGACATCGCGATGGTGTCGTTCACCGGTTCTACCCGCGCCGGCGTTGCCGTCGCGCAGAATGCCGCCCCGACGGTCAAGCGAGTTGCCCAGGAACTCGGTGGCAAGTCCGCAAACATCATTCTCGATGACGCGGACTTTGAGAAAGTGGTCGGACGCGGCGCCAGTGCCTGTTTCGAAAACTCGGGACAATCGTGTAACGCGCCGACTCGTATGCTGGTACCGAAAGAGCGGCTCGCCGAGGCAGCCGCCATTGCGGGTAAACGTGCCGAGGCAACCAAAGTCGGCGATCCGCAGGCGGAAGATACGCGGATTGGCCCGGTGGTGTCCGAGGTTCAGTGGAACAAGATCCAGGGACTGATCCAGAAAGGCATCGACGAGGGAGCGACGCTGGTTGCCGGTGGTCCCGGACGGCCGGATGGTCTCGACAAGGGTTATTACGTCAAACCGACGGTGTTTTCGGATGTCAATAATGATATGACCATCGCCCGCGAGGAAATTTTCGGGCCGGTGCTATCGATCATTCCCTACGAGGACGAAGATGACGCGGTGCGCATCGCAAACGACACGCCATATGGTTTGTCCGGGTATGTCTCTTCGGGTGACCTGGAGCGGGCCCGTGCGATCGCCGCAAGACTGCGGACCGGCATGGTACACATCAATAGTGCCTCGCTGGACTCGCAGGCGCCTTTCGGCGGCTACAAGCATTCGGGCAACGGCCGGGAATGGGGCGCGCATGGCATGGAGGAGTTCCTGGAGCTCAAATCCGTGTATGGCTACCAGGCAGCCAGCTGAGCAGGAAAGCCGAAGATCCCGAAAAGATCAACAGAATCCGCAATTGTCGGCCGCCGGCCTGATCATAATTGCATTCATAACCAATAAAGCAGGAACAGCATGTTTTCAATGATCCGGCGACTGTTCGCACTGGTTGCCACACTGGCCGTTGTCACCGCAGTGAGCAGCTGCGCCGAGAGCACGCGCGCAGTGGCCACCGGCAAGGGCAACATTCGCGGCATCAACGCGATCGTTACCGCACCGGATATCGGCTTTCTGATCGAAGAGCGCAGCCTCGGCAATGTGAGTTTCAAAGGGACCAGCGGGTTCAGCCCATTTGACGACCTGACCTACAACTTCAATTTCGATTTGTTGCTGCCCGGCGAACTCAGAGCCACGCGGCTTGCCACCGAATTCATCGACGTGCTGGCTGACCATGAGTACACGGTGGTACTCACGGGAACCATTGCCAACCCATCGAGTTTTTTCTGGGAGGATCCCGTTCGGGAATGGGCAGACACTGAAACTGTCTTCGAACTCATTTTTACGCACGTGGCGTCGTCAATCGGCGAGCTGGACATTTATTTCGCAGCCCCGGGGACCGTGCCGGTACTCGGTCAGTCCGTTGGCTCCCTGACCAGCGGCAACCGCTTGCAGGGCCTCGATTTCGAGGAGGGCCAGTACGAGCTGATCCTTACGCCGAAAGATGATCCGGCGGCAATTCTTTATCAATCCGTGCCATTGACGGCGAGCCCGCAAACCAGGGTCACGATCGCTATCTTCGACCAGGACCCGTCAGTAACCGGAAATATCGCCGTCAATTTCATCAGCGAGGGCGGTGCATCATCCGTGCTTGCTGACGTTAATTTCCCGCCACAAGTCCGAACATTGCATGCAGCCTTCGCCACCGCGAATTTCGATGGGTATTTCGACAGTGATTTCAGCAACCTTATCTATGCCGATATCGCCTTCCAGGAACTCTCGCCATATGCCGACGTGCCTGCCGTCACAACGCTCTTGACGCTAACGCCAGTGGGCAATAGCGGCGCAACGATTCACGAAGACAACGTCATCGTTTCAGCCGGTTCCAGACGCACCACCGTGCTTGCAGGCGTGCCCGGCGCCCTGTCGTTATTGACGTTGCTGGACGATGCCAGGCCGCTGGAAACCTTTCCCGTCATGAGGATTCTCAACGTATCTTTCAGCACGGAATTCCTGGACATTTACATGCTCGAGCCGGGCACTCCAATTGACGATGACGCCGTTGCGCAAATTCGCGGACTGCCGACGCAATTTGATACCGGTTTCGCCGCCTCGACTGAAGGCTTGCTGGAATTGACGATAACGTTGTTCGATGAAAAAACACCGATCGCAACGCCCGTGATCCTCGATCAGTCCAACGGGGATATTTTCGATATCGTTATTGT
>JADFGH010000261.1 GCA_022567775.1 Pseudomonadota bacterium
ACGGAGAGCGGCTCAACGAACCTTTGCAGTGGCCGGAAAATCAGCCGTAGGAGCTCGCCCTAGCGAGCGACAAACAATAAAGGGATTGATTAGAAATCAATCCCTTTATTGTTTGCCAGGGTCGATCACACCACTCCCGTGGAAAACATTCGCCCGGTGGGCCGGGCTCCTACGAAAGTGAAGAGTCAAGCCCTGGGCAGGGTTACCCCCGTCTGACCCTGGTATTTGCCGCCTTTGTCCTTATACGAGATTTCGCATTCCTCGTCGGCTTCGAAGAACAACATCTGCGCGATCCCCTCGTTGGCATAAATCCTGGCTGGAAGCGGCGTTGTGTTTGAAAATTCAAGCGTGACGTGGCCTTCCCACTCGGGTTCGAGTGGCGTGACATTAACGATGATGCCGCAACGTGCATAGGTCGATTTGCCGAGACAGATCGTAAGCACATTGCGCGGGATGCGAAAGTATTCGACCGTGCGCGCCAGCGCGAACGAGTTTGGCGGGATCACGCAGATGTCGCTTTGCTTGTCCACGAAACTGGACTCATCGAAGGATTTCGGATCGACGAACGCCGATTCGATATTCGTGAAAATCTTGAATTCATCGGCGCAACGAACATCATAGCCGTAACTGGAAGTGCCATAGGAAACAATACGTTCCCCGTTAACTTCACGAACCTGCCCCGGTTCGAACGGCTCGATCAGGCGATGCTCTGCCGCCATCCGCCGAATCCAGCGATCGGATTTTATGCTCATTTATTTTCAACCACGATCTTCGGAAAGCGGCGGCTGTAGTCCTTGCCCCGCATGGCGAGACGTGCGGCCATGCGTCTCGCGGTGGCCCGATACGCGGCTGCGGGGGCCTCACCGGGTTCCGCAACGACGCTGGGATTTCCACTGTCCGTCTGCTCGCGAATACGCAGGTCGAGCGGCAAACTACCGAGCAGCTCGACCTCGTAGTCGGCCGCCAGTTGCGCCCCGCCACCACTGCCAAACAGGGGTTCTTCGTGGCCGCATTTCGTACAAATGTGCGTACTCATGTTTTCGACGATACCCAGCACGGGCACCGAAACCTTGCGAAACATTTGTAATCCCTTGCGGGCATCCAGCAACGCGATTTCCTGCGGCGTGGTGACAATGACGACGCCACTGACCGGCACCTGTTGCGACAATGTCAACTGGATGTCGCCGGTGCCTGGTGGCATATCAACGACCAGGTAATCAATATCCGTCCACTTCGTTTGCTGCAACATCTGGTTTAATGCCTGAGTGACCATCGGTCCGCGCCACACCATGGGCTGGTCGGCGTCGATCAGGAAGCCGATGGACATGACCTGGATGCCGTGCGCGCTCAGGGGATTCATCGATTTCCCATCGTCGCTGGTCGGCCGCTCACTCGATACACCGAGCATCAGCGGAATACTCGGCCCATAGATGTCGGCATCGAGGATGCCGACATTCGCACCTTCAGCGGCGAGTGCGAGTGCAAGATTGACCGCGGTTGTGGATTTGCCGACGCCGCCCTTGCCTGATGCGATTGCGACGATGTTGTTTACGTTGTCGAGTGGCTTCAGGTTGCGTTGCACACCATGCGCCGTGATCCTGGTGCGCAGGATCACCGCGACATCGTCGAATTCCGCGGTCTTTTGAACGGCTTCAGTGACGGCTTGCACCAACTCGGAATGAATGCCGCTTGCCGGAAACCCGAGTTCGATCTCGATCGACGCTTTTTTGCCGTCTACATCCGCCCTGGCGACACGGCCGACAGCGGCCACGGAATGCCCGATCCCCGGCAGCTGGACCGCTCCAATGCTTTGTTTCAGGTCAGATTCTGCAGACAATGTCACACTTCACGTAGTTGCATTAGGTTAAGTTTGTTGTGGGACGCCGGTGGCGGCGTCCGGGGGCGGTATTGTAACCAGATTGACCGGGAAAAATGCCCGGGTTTGGTGGATTCATGGCTCTCAGACCAAGCCGGGTTCACGTTTCGGCATGCAGGTGATATGTCATAATGCTGCTTGGGTGAGTACGGAAGCGACTGCGGATACGGCGTTTGGGCATATGGATCCGCCAGTTCGCTCAATCGATTTCAATTTTTCATGGCGTCATTTATTAAGACAATGATCGAATCGCGTGCATGCAGGCGAATTCCCGGCACTGTGGGCCCGCGCGCGCCAGTCTTAAACGCAGACATTCTTTCGATTTCCGGCATCAACACCCTGGCGGACTGTCCCTGATGGCCCTCCTCAGCGGCTTTCGGTCGGATCAGCTGATTGGGCAATTGGTCAGCGAATCCGACGCCAATTCCATGGCCGCTCAAAAAGTCATTGAACGCCTGAAAAAAATCGGCCCGAAGGTGATCCCGAAAATCATCGACGCCCTGGCAATGAGCGACAAGAGCCACACGATGGTGTTTGTCGACATACTCGCAAGCCATGTCAACAACAAGACACTCAAGTTTTTCCAGGAGGGTCTGGCCGATGGCGGCGAGCGGGTGGTAAAGGGTACCGCATGGGCGCTTTCCAGCAGCAACAATTACGATGCGAATTCCCTCCTCGAATTTTTCGATGATCCCGAGGTGTCCAAACCCGCCCTGATCGAAATCCTGAAAGTCCACAAGATGAATCTGAGCGTGCATGATCTCCTGCGGCGCGCCTATGAACTGGACGCAAAAGAGAAGGCAGCCCTGTTCACAATCATCGAAGATGTTGTGTCTATCGACATGGTTCCCGACCTGATCGCACGCATGGGTGGCAAAGACCCGGCGATCAAGATTCATCTAATCAGGCTACTGAAAAGGTTCAATAAAGATGAAATTACCCGGGCATTCGAGATGCAGCTTGGTGACACCAACAAACTCGTACGCAGCGCCGCCCTCGCCGCTCTCACCGACCGCGAAGGACACGTCAACATCGACAAGGTGGCCAGGCTCCTGCAGGACCCGGACCTGGATGTACAAAGCAAAGCCATCGATGTTCTGGTCAAGATCAATCACCCCGAAACCATCAAATTCCTCGTGCCTGCACTTAAAGACGAGTCAGAGTACACAAGGCGTGCCGCCGTCGAGGTTCTCAATGAAGTCTGCAATCCCAATTCGGTCAAGGATTTGTTAGATGCAATCAAGGATGACGACTGGTGGGTACGGGCCCGGGCCGGCGACGCCCTGGCAGAAATCGGCGGGCCGAAGGTTCTCAATTCGGTGCTCGAACTGATCAAGGACGATGACGAGGATATCCGTCGCACAGCCATCGAAATTCTGAATACCACAAAAGACGAGACTGCGGTCGATACGCTCATTAAGGCCACAGACGACAAGGATTGGTGGGTGCGCGAGCGTGCAGTGGATGCACTGGCGCAGATCGGCAGTAAAAAAGCACTGCCGAAACTCCTGGACATGCTTGGCGATAACGCCAAGACGGACACGGTAGTGGTGCGCGCACTGGGCAAGCTGGGTGATGCCGATATCATTTCCAGGATCCTGCCCATGTTGCAACGGCCAGAGCTGGAAATTCAGGTCGAGGCCATCAAGGCGATCTCGCATCTTGCCGATGAAAAACACGCCGAATCCGTACGCGACGTGTTACAGAAAATTAAACAATCGGAAGACAAAACGATCATCAATAGCGCCGACAAGGCAATCAAGGAAATCGACGCCAGATTTTCCGAGTCTGTTCTTGCCGAAAACGTCCGCGCAGAGAAAATGCAGGAGCACACCAATACCCTGTTGCTCAACGACCAGGAACTCAAGAAGTTCATCAGTGCCCAGGCGCCAGAGGCCGCAGAACACGCCGCGCCGGAGGCGCCGCCAGTTCTCGACATTTCTAACCTGGAGCCAGGTGATGTCATTGACGGCCGCTACAAATATATCGAAAAAATCGGTAAAGGCGCGTTTGGTACCGTGCTCCTGATGCAGGACCAGGTCGTCGATGAGCGGCTGATATTGAAATTCCTGAATCCGAACGTATCGTCAGATGAGGAAATGATGAAACGTTTCGTACACGAGCTGCGCTATTCACGAATGATCACGCACAAGAATGTCATCCGT
>JADFGH010000262.1 GCA_022567775.1 Pseudomonadota bacterium
CTGCTGCCGTTGATTCGGTGCTGGGACGACCATTCGATCTTGCACGCTGGCGGCAGCGCCCGTTTCGGTCGCCGCATCACACGGCATCGGCCGTAGCCCTGGTTGGTGGTGGCTCGGATCCGCGGCCCGGCGAAATATCGAGGGCACACAACGGCGTCCTGTTTCTGGATGAGCTGCCGGAATTCAGCCGGCACGTGCTCGAGGTCCTTCGGGAACCGATGGAGTCCGGCTGGATTACGATCTCGAGGGCTGGTCGCCAGGCCGATTATCCGGCGCGTTTTCAACTGGTGGCAGCGATGAATCCCTGTCCCTGTGGCTATCTTGGAGACCCGGCCGGCGACTGCCACTGCAGCGCCGAGCGGGTGCGGAATTATCGCGGCAGGATTTCGGGTCCGTTACTCGATCGCATCGATATTCTCATGCACGTGCAGCGGCCACCGATGGCGTCGCTTCGTCCAGACGCACCGGCGGAAGAGGCGAGCGCCGAAGTCATCAGGAGAGTCACCAATGCCAGGTCAATCCAGCTCGAGCGCTCGGGCGTATGTAACGCGGAACTGAGCGGCAACGATCTCAAGGATGCATTTTGTGCCGCAGAAGAGACCTGGATATTGCTGCACAGGGCGGCCGACAAATTGGCGCTGTCAGCTCGCGCCTACCAGCGAGTGCAACGCGTCGCGCGCACCATTGCAGATCTCGCTCAGGAAGAAACCGTTGGCAAACACCATATGGCCGAGGCACTGGCGTTGCGCCAGTTCGATCGTCAGTTTTGACTTCGAGGGCTGCTAGTTTGTGACCTGGCTGAGCATGTAGTCAACGGCGTCGCTGATTTCCTGGTCGGACAGGTCAAGCCGCGCGCCCTTGGGCGGCATATAGCCCGCGGAACCGGTATAGCCCTCCAGCGCATGCAAATACAGCGTATTCATGCCCTGCGCGATGCGCGGTTCCCATGTAGCGCTGTCCTCAAGTGTTGGTGCACCGCCAATGCCAGTACCGTGACAGGCAATACAGGCTTCGTTGAAGACCTGCGGTCCCGTCAGGAGCGTCGCAACCGGATCGGCCTGCGGCATTTCATCGACTTGCAGCTCGCCCGGGGCAAGCTCTTCTCCGGGTAGTTTGACCCGGCCAAACGGGCGAATCCGGTCCTCGATGGATGCACGGAGTTCTGCATCTTCCCTGATGTCGGGACCCTTCATATACGACGTCAACGTTACCCCAAGCACTGCGAACGCAACGGCGATCGCGGCCAGAATAGCGACTGCGAACGGCCCTTTATCGATTAGTTTCTGGTCCTGCGCCAAAATCCTGCTCCAAAGCGATAAATCCTGATTATTTCTGCCAGGTCCAGGCCGGCAGCAGCGCATTATATATCAGGAAAACACCAGCGCTGTCGCCTAATCAAGCGTAAGCGTCTGCCATTCGTCAGCTCCGCTGAAGGTCACGCTGCGGACCTCGCCGCCGGTAGCCACGTTGACGTGGTTCACCTGCCCGGGAAACACGTCCCGCAGAATGTCGTCCCGGATCGCGAGTTCGGCAGGCAAATCCCCGGTAAATTCCTGGTAGACGAGGACAAATTCGCCATCCATCTCGGCGCCAATAAGCTCAAGGGCGAGTTTTTTGCCGATCTTGCCATCCGAATATTCGGCGATGTGAAACCGCTTTTCGACGTAAAGCGCCAGTTGCGCCCGGTCAACAAGCGTCTCCAGGGAGATGTTGCGCTTGCCCAGCGATGCAGCGACGCCAAGCTCCGCGTCATGCGTGTGCAGGCGGTGAATGATCTCGATGGTATCGCCGGATGCACTTCGTTTCACCGTCGATATGCTGCCAGGCATACGATGCGCAAGGCTAAGCGCTGCTACACACAATGCGGCAGTCGCCACGATGACCGCGTTCGCACGCATCGTCTGGTCCTCAGTCGTTGCCAGCGGGCTTCAGCGGTACTGCTCTTGCCGAGTCATCTTCGCCACCCTTCGCCTCGCGCAGTGTGGCCAGCATGTCCGCCATCATGTCGCGGGTGTCATCGTCCTTCTTGTACAGTTCGAGCCGCGACCGGTCGATGCGGCGCGGATAATGATTGTTCGAGAAATCGGCATCAGCGGTTTCACGCCGGGGATCAACCTCGATTGACGCGATCGGCTTGTCGCGAATCAGCATTTTGGTGACCGCCAGGTGATTCCGCCGCCAGATCTCAGCAGGAATCATCATGAATTCCTCGTTGCCGTCAGTGTATGTGATGAGCAAGGGCAACGGCGTGACCAGGCCACCTATATTTTCGAAATCCACGAAGTAAACGAAGTCATCATCTTCAGCGGCGCGTAACAGTGCATCGCGTTCCCAGTCTTCCAGATCATCGAGAAGCTGCGTGTACTTATTCCGGTCTGCATTGGTGACCGTATAGGGGTCGTTCTCGTTGTAAGAATCGGCCAGTTCCGGGAAGCGCTCGAGCCGGGTCTTGCGGCCTTCTTCGCGATTGCGAATCTGTCCGAGGGTCTCCGGTACTTCATCCGCACGCTCCTGGCGGTTCAGTTCGAATTCGACCTCAGGATTCGCGGTCGAGACTTTGTATTCACGAATGCCTTTAATGGCGACATCGACATGATCCGTCGTGTAAAACCAACCGCGCCAGAACCAGTCGAGATCGACGCCCGATGCATCTTCGAGAGTGCGGAACAAATCGGAAGGTGTCGGCCGCTTGAATTTCCAGCGTTGTGCATATTCGCGGAACGCAAAGTCGAAAAGCTCGCGTCCGAGCACTGTCTCACGCAGCACCACAAGAGACGATGCAGGTTTCGTATAACCGTTGGGGCCAAACTGCAGAATCGAATCCGATTGCGTCATGATCGGCACCTGGTTCTCGCTGGTCATGTATTCGGCGACGTGTTCGAGAATGCTGTAATGCCCGCGATGGCTGTGGAAGTCCTCCTCCCACTCGAGCTCCGCGATGTATTGCAGGAAGGAGTTGATGCCCTCGTCCATCCACGTCCACTGCCGCTCGTCGGAGTTGACCGTCATCGGGAAGTAGATATGCCCGATCTCGTGGATGATTACGCCGACCAGGCCATGCTTCGAACTGCGCGAATAGGTTCGGTCCGGCTTGCCCTCGGGATCCGGATCTTCCTCGTCAGGCTCGAAGGGTTCCGGCCGGCGGCCGTTGAAGGTGATCATCGGGTATTCCATGCCGCCACCTTCCCAGGCGTTCACGGATTGCGCAGTGGGGTAGGGATACGGAAAGGAAAACCTTGAATAGACCTCCATCGTATGCACGACCGCGTGGGTCGAGTATTGCGACCACATTGGTTCTGCTTCATTGGGGAAAAATGACATGGCCAGCACTTCAGGCTGCGCCGCATCGTCCTGCCGATGGATCATCGCGTCCCAAATAAACTTTCTCGAACTCGCCCAGGCGAAATCCCTGACGTTGGTCGCCTTGAATACCCAGGTCTTCGTATCTGATGTGCCCTCCCGCTCGTTGTCCAGCGCCTCTTCCGGCGTCACAATGTACATTGGCTTTTCCGCGGAGCGGGCCTCGTCGAGCCTGCGCCGTTGCTCCACCGTCAAAACGGCTTCTGCGTTTTGCAACTCGCCGGTTGCCGAGACGATGTGATCGGCGGGGACAGTGATTTCGACTTCATAGTCTCCAAATTCCAGCGTGAACTCGCCACGGCCGAGAAACTGCTGATGCTGCCAGCCGACGTAATCGGTGTACGCAGCCAGGCGCGGAAACCATTGCGCGAGGAAAAATATATAAGTGTCGTTCTCCGGAAAATGATCGTAACCACCACGACCACCGATAATCGCTTCCTCGATGATGTTGAACGACCAGTTGATCGAAAATGCCGTGCGTTGGCCGGGGCCAAGTGGCTGTGCCAGGTCGATGCGCATCATCGTATCGACGATGGTGTAGTTCATGTCGCGGCCGCGGCCATCGGCAACGCGCTCGACCACGAAGCCGTGGTTCACGTCGGCAAACCGCTGCTGCCTCGCGAGTTCTCCATAGGTCAGTATGTCCTTGCCTTCTTCCTGGCTT
>JADFGH010000263.1 GCA_022567775.1 Pseudomonadota bacterium
CGTGCCTAAGACATTTATTCGAGATTATTGAAGGAACGGCTGATTTTGATCGTCGGCCCGGTCGAGGATCAGATGGCCAACCTGATTGTCGCGCAGCTGCTTTATCTCGAATCCGAGAATCCGGACAAGGATATCCAGCTATACATCAACTCTCCGGGCGGTTCGGTGACCTCGGGTCTCGCCGTCTACGACACGATGCAGTTTATCAATTGCGATGTCAGCACGATCTGCATCGGCCAGGCCGCCAGCATGGGCGCCTTGCTGCTTGGTGGTGGCGCCAAGGGCAAGCGATACGCGCTGCCGCATTCACGAATGATGATGCATCAGCCCAGCGCCGGATATTCAGGGCAGGCGACCGACATCGACATTCACGCGAAGGAGGTGCTGGAGCTAAAACGGCGCCTGAATGAAATTATGGCCTTCCATACGGGTCAAACAGTTGAACAGATCCAGCAAGACCTGGAGCGGGATAACTTCATGGGCGGCGAGGAAGCCGTGAAATATGGCCTGATCGATACGCTGCTCGAACGGCGCACGGAAATAACTCCTGATGATAAGGTTGATTCTGATTAAAATCAGCTGCTTAAGCAGGCAATCCGCGCATATGAGACCTGGCGCTTTGCACCCTCCAGGATCGCGTGTTATATAAACAGGCAGTCGTAACAGACTGATTTTTGGTAGACCGAGGCATATGACGAATGAGCGATGATTCCCGCGGCAAGAACGAGGACGGCAAGCTCCTCTATTGCTCGTTTTGCGGCAAAAGCCAGCACGAAGTTCGCAAGCTGATCGCGGGGCCCTCGGTATTCATTTGTGACGAATGCGTAGAGCTCTGTAACGACATCATCCGCGAAGAGCTCGAGGATGCCGGCGAGCCTGGTCAGGACGCGCTGCCGAAGCCGCAGGAAATCAAGGCAGTCCTCGACGAATATGTGATCGGCCAGCAGCAGGCCAAGAAAGTACTGTCGGTTGCGGTCTACAATCATTACAAGCGGCTCGAGGATCGCGCCCGCGATCGCAGCAAAGACGACATCGAACTTGCGAAAAGCAACATACTCCTGATAGGTCCGACCGGTTGCGGCAAGACGCTGCTCGCCGAGACCCTGGCAAGGTTGCTGAATGTTCCATTTACGATTGCAGATGCGACGACCCTGACCGAGGCAGGATACGTCGGCGAGGATGTCGAGAACATCATCCAGAAGCTGCTGCAGAAGTGTGACTATGATGTCGAAAAGGCGCAGACCGGCATCGTCTACATCGACGAGATCGACAAGATCTCCCGCAAATCGGACAACCCGTCAATTACACGCGACGTATCCGGCGAGGGTGTCCAGCAGGCACTGCTGAAACTGATCGAAGGCACTATCGCCTCAGTGCCGCCGCAGGGCGGCAGGAAGCATCCGCAGCAGGAGTTCCTGCAGGTCGATACCAGCAATATTCTTTTTGTCTGCGGCGGCGCATTCGCCGGCCTGGAGAAAATTATTCTGGACCGCTCTTCGAAGAGCGGCATCGGCTTCATGGCCGATGTGAAGACCAGCGAACAAGAGCAAAGCATCGGCGAGCTTCTGCATGAGGTTGAGCCACAGGATCTGATTCGCTACGGGCTGATACCTGAATTCGTTGGCCGTTTGCCGGTGGTGGCGACGCTTGAAGAACTCGACGAGGATGCGCTGGTTAAAATCCTGATCGAGCCGAAGAATGCGCTGACCAAGCAGTATCGGAAACTCTTTGACATGGAAGGCGTGGAGCTCGAGTTCCGCGACGATGCATTACGCGCGGTCGCGAAACGGGCGATGAAGCGCAAGACCGGCGCGAGGGGCTTAAGGACGATCCTCGAAAGCGTCCTCCTGGACACGATGTACGATCTTCCGTCATCGACCAGCGCCCGGAAAGTCGTTTTGGATGAAGCGGTTGTGGTTGGGGAGACGCAACCGTACGTCATCCATGAATCTGAGGAGCCAGCGCTGGTCGACATCGAGCCGCGGAGGCGTTCGACAGGTTCTGATCGATAAATAAAGGGGTCAGAGCCCTTTTCCAATTGCCTGGGCGATTGGTCATTGAAGGCAAAAAAAGGGCCCTGGCCCCTTTTTATGGCTGATGCGCCGCTTGATATCGGCCGAAGCGGACGCATCTCCCACGCCTTGGAAGCAACTACCCGGCAACACGTGCGAGGGCTGAATCTGTGTCTGAAGACGATCTCAGAGTTGATAGTGATGTAAGCGAAGACGTCGATGACGTGAGCGGCGTGCCTGTGCTGCCGCTACGCGATGTTGTCGTGTATCCGCACATGGTGATTCCGCTTTTTGTCGGGCGTGAAAGATCGATCGTTGCACTCGACCGTGCAATGAATGCCGACAAGAAAATACTTTTGATCGCACAGCAGAGGGCTGATCTCGACGATCCCCAGCCCGAGGACCTGTACGAGGTCGGCACCCTCGCAACAATCCTGCAATTACTCAAGTTGCCGGATGGCACCGTCAAAGTTCTGGTCGAAGGCGGCGAACGCGCCACGGTTGACAAAATCATGGTCGGCGATCATTTCTCGGCCGAAATTACGATCCTGACCGAGGAGACGCAGGACGACGAACGCGAGATCGAGGTGCTGGTGCGCTCAATCATTGCGCAGTTCGAACAGTACGTAAAAATGAACAAGAAAGTGCCGCCCGAGATCCTGACTTCGTTATCCGGCATCGATGAGGCTGGCAGGCTCGCCGACACCGTTGCCGCGCACATGACGCTGAAACTGGCCGAGAAACAACGAATCCTCGAGCTTTGCGACATCAAAGTACGTCTCGAACAGATCCTCGGCATCATCGGGGGCGAGATTGATATGCTGCAGATCGAAAAGCGCATCCGTGGCCGGGTCAAGCAACAGATGGAGAAGAGCCAGCGCGAGTACTACCTGAATGAGCAGATGAAGGCCATTCAGAAAGAGCTTGGCGAGCTGGAAGACGCACCGAACGAGCTTGCCGATCTGGAAACCAAGATCGAGAAAGCCGGCATGACCAAGGAGGCCAAGGAAAAGGCTTCCTCCGAACTGAACAAACTTAAACTCATGTCACCGATGTCGGCCGAGGCGACCGTGGTGCGCAACTACGTCGACTGGTTGCTGAAAGCACCGTGGAAGAAACGCAGCAAAGTGCTGCGGGACCTCAATCGTGCCGAGGAGGTGCTTGAGGAAGATCACTACGGGCTGGAGAAGGTCAAGGAACGCATCCTCGAGTACCTCGCCGTACAGCAGCGCGTGAAGCGCCTCAAGGGTCCAATTCTTTGCCTGGTCGGGCCGCCGGGCGTTGGCAAGACCTCGCTCGGTAAGAGCATCGCGCGCGCGACCAACCGAAAATTCGTGCGCATGTCGCTGGGCGGCGTGCGAGACGAGGCCGAAATCCGTGGTCACCGTCGCACCTACATCGGATCGATGCCTGGCAAGATCATCCAGAACCTTGCCAAGACGGCCGTGAGGAACCCGCTGTTTCTGCTTGATGAGGTTGACAAGATGGCCATGGATTTCCGTGGCGATCCGTCGTCGGCGTTGCTCGAGGTACTGGACCCCGAGCAGAACTCTACCTTCAACGATCACTACCTCGAGGTCGATTTCGATCTCTCGGATGTCATGTTCGTGTGCACGGCGAACAGCCTGAATATTCCGCCACCGTTGCTCGATCGAATGGAAGTGATCCGCCTCCCGGGTTACACCGAAGACGAGAAGCTGAACATTGCAATCCGCTACCTGATTCCGAAGCAGTTGAAAGAACACGGGCTCAAAGATTCAGAATTGTTGATTACCAGGCCGGCTGTGCTCGACATCATTCAGCACTACACGCGTGAAGCGGGCGTGCGTAATCTCGAACGCGAGATTTCGAAGATCTGCCGCAAGGTGGTCAAGTCACTGTTGTTGAAGGCCAGGGATTCGGTTATCCGGATAAAGCCGAAAAGCTTGCAGAAGTACCTTGGCGTGCGTCGTTTCCGTTACGGCAAGGCAGAGGACAATGATCAGGTCGGCCAGGTCACCGGTCTGG
>JADFGH010000008.1:0-9531 GCA_022567775.1 Pseudomonadota bacterium
ACATTCAGGATTTTGCCCTTCAGCGGCAGGATGGCCTGTGTGCGCCGATCACGACCCTGTTTCGCGGAACCACCTGCAGAGTCACCCTCTACCAGGAATAGTTCAGACAATGCCGGATCTTTTTCCTGGCAGTCCGCCAGCTTGCCCGGTAGTCCTGCGATATCAAGTGCGCCCTTGCGGCGTGTCATTTCACGCGCTTTTCGAGCGGCCTCCCTGGCGCGGGCGGCGTCGATAATCTTCGAGACGATTAACTTGGCTTCCTGAGGATGCTCGAGCAGAAAGTCCTCCAGGCAGCCGGCCATCACTGATTCTACAATGCCTTTAATTTCAGATGAAACTAATTTGTCCTTGGTTTGTGACGAAAACTTGGGGTCCGGGGCCTTGACCGACAATACTGCCGTCAGGCCCTCGCGTGCATCATCACCGCTCGGCGTAAATTTGTCCTTGCGCCCGGACAGCTCTTTTTCGATGTAGCTGTTCAGGGTCCGCGTCAACGCACTACGAAAGCCGGCAAGGTGGGTGCCGCCATCCCGCTGCGGGATGGTATTCGTGTAGCAGAACATGTTCTCCTGGTAGCCGTCGTTCCATTGCAGCGCCGCCTCAACCGTCACTCCGTCCTTTTCCTTCTGAAAATGGAAAACCGTGGGATGGATCGGCGTCTTGTTGCGGTTCAGGTGCCCAACGAAGGCACGAATGCCGCCGTCATATTCGAACACCTCTTCTTGTTCGTCGCGTTCATCGACCAGCTTGATGCGCACACCGGAATTCAGAAATGACAGCTCGCGGAGCCGCCTTGCGAGTATGTCGTAGTGGTATTTGATGTTGGTAAAGGTATTGGCGCTGGGCTTGAAGCGCAGCGTCGTGCCGGTTTTATCGGTGTCTCCCGTCTCTGCGATGGGGGCAACCGGCTCGCCATGCCGGTATTCCTGCTGGTGGATCTTGCCGTCACGATAGATAGTCAGCACCAGGTGCTCGGAAAGCGCGTTAACCACCGAAACGCCAACGCCATGCAGACCGCCGGACACCTTGTAGGAGTCGTCATCGAATTTACCGCCAGCGTGCAACACGGTCATGATGACCTCGGCGGCGGAACGCCCCTCCTCCGGGTGCAAATCGACTGGAATTCCCCGCCCATCGTCAGTGATCGTGACTGATTCGTCTGCGTGAATTGTTACCGTGATGACGCTGCAATAACCGGCCAGCGCTTCGTCGATCGAGTTGTCGACAACCTCGAAAACCATGTGGTGTAAACCGGTCCCGTCGTCGGTATCTCCAATGTACATTCCCGGCCGTTTCCGGACTGCCTCAAGGCCCTTTAACACCTTGATATTACTGGAAGTATATTCTATGTCGTCGGTCATTCGAGGTCCCTTGAACTTAACCAGAACATTGTACCATTTAGGGCTAAATAAAGGGCCTCAAAAACCGTTTCGAAGACATGTTTTAGCAAGGTTTTTCTATTCTCGATGGTGGCTCGTCCAGCATCACCAGATCGTCAAAAAAACGCTGCCATTGCGCTCGCAATGACGTCTTTTTACCTAACAGGATTCTTTCGCGGTGCACTCGACGACATCGCCCTGTTCCACGTGGAACGTCCTCGGTGGCTGCGGAAAAAGCACCAGGTCAGGATCCAGGGAAGTAGCAATTACCTGGCAGCCGAGTTCAACCACTGCCGCCATCAGGCGCGTCAGCGAATCGGTATCGAGTTCCGCGGCAGGGTCATCCAGCAGCAACAGCAGCCCTCGCCCGATGTGCGACTGCACCACCGCCGTGGCTGCGAGAATCAGGGCACAGGCCAGTAACTTCTGCTGCCCCCTGGAAACCAGCCGCCTCGCCTGGCGCTCATCATAAACAAGCTTCAAGTCTGCACGCTGCGGGCCAGCCTGAGTGGCGCACAATTGCCGATCCCGATCAATACCGACCGCCAGCGCTTCTGCAAGCGATTTGTCAGTGCTCCAGCCCTGCTGGTATTCAATATCAACGGAGCTCCCGAGGAGCGACGCCCCGATATCCCTGAGCGCCGGCCGGGCGATATCCAGCACCCGCAGCCTTGCTGCATGGACCTCATGCCCGGTTTCAATGAACTCCTTGTCCCAGCCGACCAGGGCGTCACGAGTAGTGTTCTCTTTGAGCGCCGCGTTTCTTTGTTTCAGTGCGCGGCGAAACCGCCGCCAGTGATCGAGATAGCCATGTTCCACGTGGAACGCCATCCAGTCGATGTAGCGTCTGCGCTCCGCCGGGCCGCCGGCAACCAGGTTATGAATGTCCGGGTCCACGATTTGCAGCGGCAGCACCTCTGCCAGGCCAGCGGCGCTGGCCACTTTGTCGCCATCAATGTGGATTTCCAGGCCCTCGCGGCTGTTTCTGACGCCAACAGCTGCTTCCCGTGTCCCGGTGTCTGCCTTGCCAAAAAGCACGAATTCACTGGCGCCATGTCGAACCAGACTTTGTGTTGGCGCCCCGCGGAAAGATCTGCCACGGCCAAGATACGCAATAGCCTCCAGCAAGCTGGTCTTACCCGAAGCATTAGGACCGGATATCAGGTTGTAGTGAGGATCAAACTCAAGCTCTGCAGATACCAGGCAGCGGAAGTCAGTGCATGTAAATTTATTGAGTGGCAACCGACCACTTCACCATCAGAGCCGCATCGGCATCACGACGTATTTGCACTTGTCGTTACCCGGATCCCGAAGCAGGCAGCTCGAATTGCCATCTACCACCGCGAGCGCCACCTCCTCGGAATCGATCGCCCCAAGGGCCTCAAGCAGGTAATTCACATTGAAACCGATTTCGATATCATCGCCGGCGTAGGATATTTCTACCTCTTCCTCGGCTTCTTCCTGCTCCGGATTATGTGCCTGTAACAATAACCCATCCTTCTTGATGATTAAGCGGATACCCCGGTATTTCTCATTCGACAGGATTGCTGTCCGCTGCAGCGCCCCGCGCAAGGCTTCCCTGTCTGTTGTTAGCTGATTGCCCGTATCCTGCGGAATCACCCGCTCATACTCCGGAAACCGCCCATCGATCAGCTTTGAGGTAAAACGTATTCCTTCCAGCTGAATACGGATGTGATTGCTGCCAAGCTCAATCTTGAGTTCTCCCTCACCCCCCAACAAACGCTGCAACTCAAGCACTCCCTTGCGTGGCACGATCACTTGCTGCTCAGGCATTTTCTTGTCGTCCAGCTCTACCTCGCACAATGCCAGCCTGTGCCCATCGGTTGCCACCGCCCGCAAGTACTTCTGCCCGGTCTCCAGCAACAGCCCGTTAAGGTAATAGCGGACATCCTGCTGCGCCATGGAAAAATGTGTCTTATCGAGCAGCTTCGACAACGTGACCTGCGAGACCAGCAGGCTGTCCCCTGCATTAATATCCTCAATTGTCGGAAATTCGGCTGCCGGTAATGTCATGAGGCTAAATTTGCTGCGGCCGGATTTTACATTCAGCTTTTCGCCGCTGAGACTCATGGACACTTTAGCGTCCTGCGGCAATGCGCGGCATATATCCAGTAGCTTGCGTCCAGGTACTGTTACTTCTCCGGCTGCCTCGACCTCGACCTCTGCGGAAGCCACGAGTTCTACCTCGAGATCGGTCGCCGTCACGGCAACTTGTCCATCCCTGGCAACCAGCAATACATTCGCGAGAATTGGCATCGTTTGTCGACGCTCAACCACACCAATCACAGCCTGCAGTGGTTTGAGTAAGGCTTCGCGAGTTGCGGTTAACTTCATTGCTTCCACCTGTTAATAAATATTAAAAATAAATCCATTATTATTATTATTATTAGGCCTTCCTGGTTCTGTGGATAACTTTATTTTATTGTTTAAAATCAAAACCTTATGTATCAATGTAGCCACTGAAAACCGCTGTATTCGAGGCTTGGGTGGTGTGTATTGGCTGTGGGTAAATAGTGCCGTGATTTTTGTTCACGGTTTATCCACATCAAGTGGTCAGGGTTCTCAACAGATTCACATAATCCTCCTCTACCCGTTTTTCGGTCTCGCGCAAAGCCGCTATTCTGCGGCAACCATGCAGAACTGTTGTGTGGTCACGGCCGCCAAAAGCATCACCAATCTCCGATAAGCTGTGGTTTGTCAGTTCCTTGGCCAGCGCCATCGCAATTTGTCTTGGCCGCGCGATAGATCGGCTGCGCCGTTTTGACAGCAGCTCCGCAACACGAATTTTGAAGTAATCCGCGACTGTTTTCTGGATATTTTCAATAGAAACAAGCCGGTCCTGCAAAGCCAGTAAATCCTTGAGCGCCTCCTTGGCAAAATCCACGCTGATCGGCCGACCGGTGAAACGGGAGTTGGCGATGACTCGACGTAAGGCACCCTCGAGCTCACGAACGTTCGATCGAATGCGCTTAGCAATGAAAAAAGCGACTTCTTCAGGGAGCATCTCCCCTTCACCGGCGGCTTTACTCATCAAAATCGCCACCGATGTCTCAAGCTCCGGTGGCTCGATTGCAACCGTAAGTCCCCAGCCAAATCGTGATTTGAGCCGTTCTTCGAGGCCGTTTACTTCTTTGGGGTAACGATCACAAGTCAGCACAATTTGCCGCTGACCTTCGAGCAAGGCATTAAATGTGTGAAAAAACTCTTCCTGCGAGCGTTCTTTTCCTGCAAAGAACTGTATGTCGTCTATGAGCAAGGCATCGAGCGAGCGGTAGAACCGCTTGAATTCTGAAATAGTGTTGTGTTGCAGTCCTTTAACCATGTCACCGACAAACCGCTCCGAGTGCAGATAGCAAACGCGGTAGTTAGGATTGCGGGCGAGCATGGCAATGCCAATTGCGTGCATGAGGTGTGTCTTGCCCAGTCCGACGCCACCGTAAATAAACAGAGGGTTATACGATTTGCCGGGATTCTCACTGATCTGGATTGCGGCAGCCCGGGCGAGCTGGTTGCTTTTGCCTTCGATAAAATTTTGAAACGTAAACTCCGGGTTGAGCCGCGGGGTAATTGTAGTGGCGGCATTGCTCCTGACCGGTGATGACAAAGTCGTAACCATCGGTGCCGCTGGCTGCCGCGAGCCAACTTCAACCACTACCTCGCTGGCGCCGCCGGCGCCGTCAATCAGCTCAAGAATTCTTTCAATGTAATGCTGCTGCAGCCAGTCGACGACAAACCGATTGGGGGCCAGCAGCTTGAGAACACCGCCATCTTCCACCGCCTGCAGCGGCCTGATCCAGGTATTAAACTGCTGCTCCGGCAATTCAGCCTGAAGGTCGCGGACACAGCGATTCCATAGTGTTGTTTCGGCCTGCAAAAAATTTCCCCGGGGCACGGAAGGTGTTTTTAATTGTATTGGAGACCGGGCAGTCTATAACGTCTATTGAGCCTTCGCCAGACGATCTGAATTTGCGCATATTGTGCACTGCAGCTGCGTTTCGAGCGATTATTAATATGCTGCATAAGGCCTTATTCTATTGACAGAATTGGGCCTTATGCGTACCCTTGCCGGCCTTCTTTCCAACGGTCTTCGGTTCGTTAAGAGATATCATAAGCCGCTGAAACGGCGCAAAATGAAACGCAGGTATCAGTGACATGAAACGCACTTTTCAGCCCAGTAATCTGAAGCGGGCACGCACCCATGGTTTTAGAGCACGAATGGCGACCAAGGCCGGCCGCCTTGTGTTAAAGCGGCGGCGCGCGAAGGGCAGAGCGCAGCTCTCGCCGCAGCACTAAGTATCCGCGGCTACGTATCCAACGGAAAAAATTCCAACAGCAGGCACGATGGCGAAGCGCCGCTTCAAACGGCGTAGCCGGCTTCTTGATGCTTGCGCCTACAGCCGCGTCTTCAAGAAAGCAAAACGCAGCCGCGATAGGATGTTTACGGTTCTTTACAAAGAAAACGGCGAGCAGGAAGCACGGCTCGGTATGGCAATTTCCAAAAAACACTGTCGGCTTGCAGTTCAACGCAACCGGCTAAAACGGGTCGTCAGGGAATCTTTTCGGCACCACTGTGCGGACCTTAAGGGTCTTGACGTGGTGGTCCTGAACCAACCGGGAGCAATGCGAGCCGGTAATCAAGCGCTTTTTGACAGCTTGCATCAACATTGGCAAAGATGTCATTCGACCCAAACGGGTGAAGTGGGATAAACGCGTAATGGACAATCTAAGACTGCTGGTCTGGGCATCGTTCGGCATGCTGGCGTGGCTGACCTACCAGGCCTGGCAAGAGGATTACGCGGCGGTGTCCGTGCCTGAGACCCGGTCCGCTGCGGACGAGGCCGGCGCGCCCTCGAGTGGGGCTGGTGCGCTGCCTGCATTGCCGGCTGCGGCTGCCGATTCGACACCAGCGAGCCAGCAAACACCGAGCCTGGATGTCGAGCGCGAGGCGACCCCGCGGGCGGATACCCGCATGGTTCGCGTGACGACAGATGTCCTCGAGGTCGAAATCAACACCACAGGGGCGACCTTGCAGCGTGCCGTCATTCGACGCTACCCCGTCCACAAGGATGATCCGGACACACTGGTCGAGCTTTTGAGCCCGGCAGGACCCGATCGCGGAGCGATTCAGACGGGCCTGATCGCGGAGGGCGATGGCGCCGAACCGAATCATCTCGCGGTGTTCGAATCGCCCTCGACAGAGTACGAGTTGCGTGGCGCCGATGAAATCGTAGTGCCGTTTACCTGGACCGACGGGCAGGGCATCAGCGTTGAAAAAGAAATTCGTTTCACGCGCGGCAGCTATCGCATCGACATTACGCAGCGGCTCATCAACAGGAGTGGTGCAGACTGGCGCGGCGCAGAGTATGCGCAGATCGAGAGACGCTCCCGCGAAGTCGAGCGCTCGATGTTCAATGTCGATACCTATTCATTTGACGGGCCAATCATTTACGACGGTGAAAAATCCGAAAAGCTTAAACGCGACGACCTGTTATCCGATGGACCCTACGACATCAAGGCGGGGAATGGCTGGGTTGGATCCATACAGCACCATTTTCTGAGCGCGGTTGTGCCTGCAAAGGATGCCGAGTATCGATACAAGGTTTCCGTCACTGGCGATACCTCAGTGGCGAGCCTTATCAGGAGTCCGTCGCTTTACGTTCCGTCCGGTTCAGAATTCACTTTCGAAACGGCTGTTTTTGTCGGGCCGAAACTTCAGAGTCAGCTGGAGCAGCTGGACGAGAGCCTGAAACTGACCGTCGATTACGGCTGGCTCACGATAATTTCGCAGCCGCTGTTCTGGCTGCTGAACAAGGTTCATTCTTTCGTCGGCAACTGGGGTCTGGCAATCATCCTGGTGACCATCCTCATCAAGATGACGTTCTACAAGCTGACCGAAGCCAGCGGACGATCAATGGCGAGGATGCGTGAAATTCAGCCGCGCATGAAGGCGCTTCAGGACCGCTACAAGGACGATCGCCAGGCACTAAGCCAGGCGATGATGGAGCTATACAAGAGAGAAAAGGTCAATCCGGCCGCCGGCTGCCTGCCGATCCTGATTCAGATGCCGTTCTTCCTGGCGTTTTACTGGGTGTTGCTGGAAAGCGTGGAAATGCGCCAGGCGCCGTTCGCCCTGTGGATCACTGATCTGTCCTCGCGCGACCCGTTTTTTATTCTGCCACTCATTATGGGTGCCGCAATGCTCTTCCAGCAGCGACTCAATCCGGCACCGGCTGATCCGGTGCAGGCAAAAGTCATGCAGGTTATGCCGATCATGTTCACCGGATTCTTCGCATTCTTCCCATCAGGCCTCGTGCTTTATTGGGTTACGAATACACTGCTCTCTATCTCGCAGCAGTGGTATATCAACAAAATCGTGCATGAAGAAGCCGCTGCGCGCAGCGGCAAGAAAAGCAAGGACAAGAAAAAGTCCTGAACACAAGGCGTCCCGCCTCAATTCGGCCGGGAGTCCGGGAAGCGACATGCCGGAATATGCAAGGGACACGATCGTTGCGGCAGCGACTCCGCCGGGTAAAGGGGGTATCGGCATCGTGCGCATTTCCGGTGACGGCAAGGTGCCGCAACCGCGCCTCGCGACGTGCGCGACAATACGCAACCGGAACGGCGATGAGCTGGACAGCGGTATCGCGCTCTACTTTCCCGGACCCGCGTCATACACGGGCGAATCGGTGCTCGAATTCCACGGCCATGGCGGGCCGGTCGTCGTCGCATCCGTCATTGATGCCGCGGTCGAACTTGGGGCGCGCCGCGCGGCGCCGGGAGAATTTTCGAAGCGTGCGTTCCTGAACGGCAAGCTCGACCTGGTTCAGGCGGAGGCCATAGCAGACCTGATCGATAGCGGCACCTCACAGGCGGCAAGGGCGGCGCTACGGTCGTTAAGCGGTTCGTTCTCTCACGCGGTTGAAAATCTGCAGCAACAACTCGTTAACCTGCGGCTGCATGTTGAGGCAGCGATCGATTTTCCGGAAGAGGAAATCGATTTTCTGTCAGATCAGGATTTGCTGCGAAAAATCGAAGCATGTGGGGAGGCCTTTGCGAAGCTTCGGCGCGAGGTAAATATCGGCCGCGTGCTGCGCGACGGACTGCAACTCGTCATTGTTGGCAAACCTAACGTCGGTAAATCAAGCCTGTTGAACCTGTTGAGTGGGCAGGACGCCGCGATCGTCACCGAGGTCGCCGGCACGACGCGGGACATAATCAGAGAGCGGATTGAAATCGATGGCTTGGCGGTAGAGCTAGTCGACACGGCCGGACTCCGCGAAAATCCGAACCGGATCGAGGCCGAAGGCATTCGCCGTGCTCGCGAAGCGCTGAAAAACGCTGACGGCGTCCTGTGGATTCAGGATGCCAGTGAAGTCGAGACTGGCGAACTGGACCAGGAGATTCCAGGTGAAATACCGGTCATTATTCTGCGCAACAAAATTGATGTTACGGGCGATACGCCGGGACCACTGAAGGAAAATCCGACAACCCTGAATGTGTCCGCGAGGACCGGTGCGGGTATCGACGATCTTCGCGAAACTATTCGCCAGCTGGCCGGTTACCAGGACCTTGGCGAGGGCGCCTTTACGGCGCGCCGCCGGCATGTAGATGCGATCGTCATGGCTGCAGATCATTTCCAGCGTGGGCTGGAGGCGCTCGAAAAAAACAGGGCGGGCGAGTTACTGGCTGAAGATCTCAGGTTGTCCCACGAGGCGCT
Source organism: Pseudomonadota bacterium (assembly GCA_022567775.1). Taxonomy (GTDB): domain Bacteria; phylum Pseudomonadota; class Gammaproteobacteria; order Steroidobacterales; family Woeseiaceae; genus SZUA-117. The sequence continues at coordinate 9,118 of JADFGH010000008.1, forward strand.
TGGCGAGGTCACGGGTTCAATGTCGAGCGACGACCTGCTCGGCCGGATTTTCTCGGAGTTTTGCATCGGCAAGTGACGCAATCTCCTGATCTGACCTCACTCTCAAACAAGTGCCCGGCAAGGTGAACCGCGCACCCCGCTTTGGCGGTGTTTTATGTACGCAGCGTCTAGTTTGTTTTGCCGTGCGGCCCGCATTTGAGCCGCCGCGATCAGCCAAGCAGTCCCTCTCGCCGGTATAAGCGCGCACAAATCCAGGTCAGCAGTGCACCGATTAACAACGTGCCGCCGACGGAAACGACAACATGCAAAGTGTTAACCGGCTCGTTCCTGATCAGGCCAACCAGCAACAGGTGCTGGCTTAAGCTGGGGATGAACATCAATGCCGTAGTCGGCCGCCCCCTCCGGATCGAAACG
>JADFGH010000008.1:9541-14722 GCA_022567775.1 Pseudomonadota bacterium
GGTTTTGTGATGGGATTGACCGACGAGCTTGCGGTGGGATTCAAGGCCGCCTTCTGGGATGACGTCAACATTTACCAGTTCAACCTGCGGTATTATTTCGAATAGCAGCGAACCGGGCTGAGCTATTCGCGGCTTTAGAGGTGCCCGAAAGCCGCTCCTGCATTAACCCAGCAATCCTTCGCGCCGATATAGCCGGGCGCAGACCCATGTCAGGAACGCGCCTATTATCAATGTGCCGCCAACGGAAACGACGACGTGCAACGTATTCACCGGCTCGTTCCTGATCAGGCCAACCAGCAACAGATGCTGGCTTAAGCTGGGGATGAACATCAACGCGGTGCTCGGCCGCACCATCAGGATAGAAACGATGAGTATGGGCAAGGTCGGCGCGAGCAATACGACGCTCACCCAGGTCTGGGCCTCCTTAAAGCTCTTGGTGAACGACGCAACCATCGTCATCAGCGAGGCACCGACGAGTGCAAAGGGCACCAGCAACAAAAAAGCGGTCAAGACAACCAGCGGACCGAAATTCGGCGTCATGCCGAGTTCCACCAGCGGCATGAACTTCAGTGTGAAGTAAAAGCAGGTAAGGCTCAGGCTCAGGGAGATGGCCATGAACAGGCAGGCCGCGAAAATCTTGCCGAATATGAGGTGATCACGTTTCACCGGGAGACACAGCAGCGGTTCGAGCGAGCCGCGCTCGCGCTCGCCGGCGGTGGCGTCGATGGCGAGATTCATGCCGCCGGTCAGCAGCGCAAAAATGAAAAAGTAGCTCAACATCCCGAGCAGCATCGCGGAACGGCCGCTCGGCGTGGAAACATCGACCTCATCAATGTTAAGTGGTCGCATGACCTGTGGGCTGACGCCGCGGATCGTCAGCCGCAATGCGGCGAGTTCCTGGTTGTACGCCTGCAGCGCCCTGCGCGCCCGGCGGGTCTCACGTTCGGCCTGGGTATTTGCCTGGTCTGTAATCACCTCGACAGTCGCCGGAATCAGCTCGGACAAATCCTGGGCAAAGGTGTCCGGGATTACGATGACGACATCGTGTTCGCCATTCGTTACCGCCTCGATCGCCGCCTCACGCGTGGCCGGGCCATCGATGATGTTGATGTTGCTGCTTTGCAGGTAGGCAATAAGATTGGGCGCATGTTCGTGGCCGATCACGGGCAGGTCGAGCGCTTCATTCTCGTTGCTTAGCGATTGATTGACGGACAGGTTGATGACGAATGCGAAAAGGATCGGACCAAAGAGCGGCCCCATCAGCAGCGCGGTGAGCAAGGTGCGGCGATCACGGAAGTTGTCGGTGATCTCTTTGAAGAAAACAATGCGAATGGTTTTCATTCTGCCGGCTCCACCGTAAGGATCGCCTTAACGAACGCTTCTTCGAGATCGGTGCAGCCGGTCGCGTTGCGAATGCCGTCCGGGCTGTCATGCATTGCAACCTTGCCCTGGGCAATGATGACAATTTCGTCACACAGCGCCGCCACTTCCTGCATGACATGACTTGAAAAGAGAACACACCTGCCTGCGGCTTTAAGCTGACGAATCAGCTCACGCAGAGACCTCGTCGCCATGACATCCAGACCGTTGCTCGGCTCGTCGAGGATGATGTTCTGCGGTTCGTGCACGAGGGAGCGGGCCAGCGACACCTTGGTACGCTGACCCTGTGAAAAACCTTTCGTGCGCCGGTCGGCGAAGTCATTGATGTCAAGCTGATCGATCACCGTCTGTACGCGTTCATCGATGATCTCCGGCGACATGTCATAGAGCATTGCGTAGTAGGCGATGTTTTCACGTGCTGTCAGGTGCGGATATAAACCGGAGCCGTGCGGTAATGTGCCGATTCGGCTGCGGGCCGCAAGGGCATCGCCAACGACATCCACGCCATCGATGGTTGCGGTGCCGGAATCGGGCTTCAGGACCGTGTAAAGGATGCGCAGCGTCGTCGACTTGCCGGCGCCGTTTGGACCAAGAAGACCGGTCACGCGACCGTTTTTTGCCTCAAAACTGACGCCGCGTAACGCATGCACCTCACCGAAGGACTTGTGCAGACCGCTTACACGGATCATTCGGATGGCCCCGAGAAATCCAGGAAGAATGGCATTGCAAACAGGCGCTCCAGGCAATCGGTTTCAAGCGCCTGCGGGTTCGCTGTCTCGACGAATTCCGCGATCACGTCCGGCATGCAGCCGCGTGGCGCCTGGCCGTGGCCCTGTTTATGGCCGATCAGTAATCGTGCGTTGCCCAGATCGATAGCAGCAAGCTCGGCATAACGTGGCGGCGTGACCGGATCGGCCTCGCCGGAGAGCAGGAGGACCGGCACGTCGCTGGCCAGCGGCCTTTTGAATTGATCGTCGATAAGGCCCGCGGGCCAGACCGAACAGATCGCCTCGAGGGCGTCGAGTTGCACCGGGCCGATATAGGTGGCATCCAGTGCATCGCGCCCGACGTTCTCGCCTGCAAAATAGGGCGCATCTTCGGTGCAGACAACGGCGTTGTGCATACCGAGGCTCATCGCGTCCGCCATGCTGTCCGAAATCATCATGAATTGCGCCGCGAGCGGCGCATAGTTTCCTTCAATCGCCTGGTCAATGAGTAATGGCATAATAGCTACCGAGTTTGGGTGATAACTGAGCAAACGCAGCGCGGCAGCCATTTCCGGACGGCCAAAACGCATCTCTTCGGGCCTGCCGCTGACAGGATTCGGCAGGGTGATCGTTACGGGCTCATTCTCCAGTGCGTCACGCAGCTCGCCGAAGTCCTCGCGTAGGTCCGGAAACGCCTGCGCGCAATCCTCACTCTCCGCGCAGCGATCGAATATTGCGTCGAGCGCGTTTTGTGCTTCGATAGCAATGCCGGGACCGAGCGCCAACTGCGGCGGCACTACCCCATCCAGGATAACGGTGCGCGTCGATTCCGGATAACGGCGTGCAAAATGTTGCGCTACACGCGAGCCGTAAGAAATCCCATACAGGTTGAACTTCGTGTAGCCAAGCGCCTTACGCAACGCTTCGAGGTCACGTACTGCAACACTGGTCGTAAAAAACCGCGGATCATGAGGCAATTGATCGAGACACGCCCTGGTATCGACGATCGTTTGCTCACGGGAGAAACGACCCTCGAGAATTTCTTCATCTTCCTCGCAATTCATCGCTGCGGACTGGCCGGTACCGCGTTGATCGAGCAGGATGATATCGCGATTGCGCCGGACCATTTCGAAAGCAGCTCTGTATGCCGCGTAGAATTCCGATGAGGCTTGTCCAGGTCCGCCGGCAATGGGCACAAACGGATCGGGCTCCGGTTCGAGAGTCAGGGCCGGCACGACGGCAACAAACAGCTCGAGCAGCGGGGAATTCGCATTGGCAGGATCCTCGTGCCGCATGAGCAGGCCGCAGCGGGCCTTGATGCCCGGAAAGCCGCGCCCTGCACGGATGCGGCAGTCCTCCAGTGCCAGCGTTGGCTCATCGCCTGTTTGCCGGCCATCGACCGGCATTGCCGCCAGCAGGGCGGCTGTGATAATGACTAAATGTCTCAATTCGGCTTCCGTTTGCAATAGCGATTGCGGCGCTATATTCGCGATATGCTCCTACCGTGTAAAGCGTTATGGCACTTACCGGTAGCCGCGTTTAGAATGGTTGCCCCGGAAAACTGACCATTTTTTGATCAATGCCTGCAGACACCAAATACAATGTCATTGTTATCGGCGGCGGCCACGCCGGCACCGAAGCGTCACTCGCTGCCGCGCGCGCCGGTGCAAGGACACTGCTCATCACGCAAAATATGGCGACGCTCGGCCAGATGAGTTGTAACCCGGCCATCGGCGGCATTGGCAAGGGTCACCTTACGAAAGAGATCGATGCACTGGGCGGTGCGATGGCGCAGGCCATAGACCAGGCCGGCATCCAGTTTCGTACCTTGAATGCAAGTAAGGGGCCGGCTGTCCGTGCAACGCGTGCACAGGCGGACCGGCAGCTTTACCGCCGGGCGATTCGCAATATTCTGCAGAAACAGGCGGGACTATCGATTTTTCAGCAGTCGGTCGAGGATCTCATTGTCCGCAACGGTCGCGTCACGGGCGTGGTCACCGGATCCGGCCTGAAGTTTTTTGCTACCACGGTAGTACTCACGGTGGGGACGTTCCTTGGCGGTCGAATGCTTATTGGCGATACTGAAAAGGCCGGCGGACGCGCGGGAGATCCTGCCTCGATCAGACTTGCAGATCGCCTGCGTGAAATGCCTTTTCGCGTTGCGCGCCTGAAAACCGGCACACCGCCGCGACTCGATGGCAAGACACTGAATTACGATGTGATGAGCGAGCAGCCAGGCGATGAACCGACTCCGGTGTTTTCATTCCTCGGCAAGCAGAGCGACCATCCTGAACAGGTGAGCTGCCACATCACGCACACAACACAGGAGACGCACGACATCATCCGCGGTTCCCTGTCCGAGTCGCCGATGTATACGGGCGCCATCGAAGGTGTCGGGCCGCGTTATTGTCCGTCGATCGAAGACAAGGTCGTGCGCTTCGCAGACAAGAACTCGCACCAGATTTTCGTCGAGCCGGAAGGGCTCAACACGCACGAAGTCTATCCAAACGGCATCTCGACCAGTTTGTCCTTCAATACGCAGGTTCGTTTTGTGCGGTCGATCATCGGCTTCGAGCACGCGCACATTACGCAACCTGGTTACGCAATCGAGTACGACTATTTCGATCCGCGCGACCTGCGACCAACCCTGGAAACACGCTTCGTTTCGTTAGCGGACTTTATTTTGCGGGCCAGATAAACGGCACGACTGGGTACGAAGAAGCAGGCGCGCAGGGAATACTGGCGGGTATCAATGCGGCCTGTCAGGCTATGGGTCGGGATGGCTGGTATCCGGCACGCAGCGATGCCTATATCGGTGTACTCGTAGACGATCTGATTACTCGCGGTGTCAGCGAACCCTATCGCATGTTTACCAGCCGCGCCGAGTATCGGCTGCTGCTGCGGGAAGACAATGCAGATCTTCGACTGACGCCAGTCGGCCGTGATCTCGGTCTGGTTGATGATCATCGCTGGCAGGTGTTCAATGAAAAGCGCGATGCGCTAGTGCAGGAACAGGACCGGTTGCAGGGAATTTTCGTGCGTCCGGAGCGCTTTAACGACAGTGACCGGCGTATTCTTGGTGCGCTGCAAAAGG
>JADFGH010000009.1 GCA_022567775.1 Pseudomonadota bacterium
ACGTTCGAGGCCGGCCATGCCCATGCCCCAGACGGCGCCGCCTTTCATTTGCTGGGCCAGTCCTTGCGGGTGCAAAACGGTGCCGCAGTCTGCAATACCCACGTAATCCAGGATGTCGTACTTGCCGGTCTCGAGGTCGAGTTCGATTTCGACAAATGCGCAGGCGAGGCCCGGAATGACACCGTTTCTTTCCAGGTTGTCTTTCGCGACGCCGATCAATCCGCTACCCGCAAGATTCTGCACCGAGCGCTGGGTGATCTCATGAATGTCTTCGGGATAGGTCTGGCCGCTGTAGGCGCCGCCGAGCTGAATTGCGCGGGCAGCGACTGCGCCGTACGACATGCCCTGCGCCGGAGTGCCAATCCTGAATACGCGTTGACCGTCGATGTCGTAGTCATCCGGGGTGCCGCCCAGGGTTTCGGCAGCTATCCGCTTCATCTTGTCGACCGCATCCATTGCGGCGACGTAATTGGTTCGCGTCTGCGTGAAGGTCGAGACACTGCCGGCCTGGTATGAATTCCACGGCAGATTAGCTTCCGTGCTACCGTGGTGAATGACGCAATCATCCCACTCGCATTTCAATACTTCCGCGGCGACGCGGGAGGTTGATGCGAAGGAATAGGTACCCAGGTTGCCGACACCGGAGTGCAGATGAATCTTGCCGTCCGGCGTAATACGAACGAGACCATCGAAACCGTTGGTGCCGGCCGAGTGGTAGCCCTGGCCAATACCGAGGCCCCTGACCTTGCTGCCATTGCGCTTCGCCTGATTTTTCCTGGTTTCCCAGTCGAACATCTCAGCGCCTTGCTGTAATGCTTTGTCCATGTATGCACTGGTAACCGGTTCCTGGTCCGCATAAACGGTAGTGTCGTTTTGGACAGCATTGACTCTGCGAATCTCGAGCCGGTCGATGCCCAGTTGTTTTGCGGCCTTGTCCATCAATGGCGCCATGACGGCTGCAATCTGGTTTTGCCCCGGTCCCCTTTGGGCGCCACGCGGTGTTGTGTTCGTCAGTATGGGCAATCCGCGGAAGCGCATCGCCTCCGGGTCGTAAACCAGTGAGATTGCGCCGCCGGCTGAGGACGCATCACCACCGGTTGCATTCGGACCGATGTCCTCAACAATGAAGACGTCCGCTGCAGTTGCCCGGCCATCTGCGGCAAAGCCCATCTTGATCCAGCCCTGGAAGCCGACCCGGGCAGAACCCATGTAGTACTCCTGTTCGCGAGTGACGCGCAGTTGCACCGGCCTGCCGATTTTCTTCGAGAAATATCCCGGTAATCCGACGATCGGGTAAGCGCCAATCTTGGAACCGAATCCGCCGCCGGTGTTTTCACTGATGAGCACAACGTCTTTGGTCTCAACGCCAAGCATTGCCGCCAGTCCCGGCATGAAGAAAGTCTGGCTTTGGCAGGATGCATGCATATAGCAGGTACCGTTCTGCCAGTACGCCATCGCCGTACGCGGCTCCATGCTCATGTGCGCATAGCCGATGGTCACGAACGGCTCTTCGATGACGACTTTGGCGTCGGCAAAGCCTTTTTCGAGATCGCCATAACTCCATTCATTGGTGTATTCGCCATCTGGCTCCCTGCCTGCGCGAAATTCATCAACTTGTTCTTTGGTCCATTTGACGGTGCGAAATCCGGAGCCCTCACGAGACCGGACATAAACATTGCCTTCCTCTCGCGCATCCGGGCCACCGCTGACCAGGCTGTCCAGCGGATCGGTTACAAACGGCAGCGGCTCAATATCAATCCTGATCGACGCAAGCGCATCTTCGGCTGTTTTCTCATCCTCCGCAGCGACCGCAAGAATCGGATCGCCGATGTAAGCAGGCGTATTGGTGAGGATTGCGGCGCTCGGTGCGTCAGGTGTGGGCACATCTTCGGCAGTCAGGATGCCAACGACACCTTCCATGGCCTCGGCCGCAGACGTATCAATGTTCGTTACCCGGCCGTGAGCCATCGGGCTCGTATACATGCGCGCATAGACCATGCCATCGACGCGAAAATCTTCCGCGTACTTCGCTTTGCCGGTGACTTTGCCCGTGATGTCGGGTGGAACGAAATCTTTACCGATATGTTTGTAGTCGCTCATGAGCTCTGCCCCGATGCGCGCATGACGCCATTGAGATAATGATCGTAGGCTCCGCAACGGCAAAGATTGCCGGACAAGGCCTGTCGTACTTCTTCACGGGTCGGCGTCGGATTTTCCTCGAGCAAGGCAACTGCTGACATCACCTGGCCGGGCGTGCAGAAACCGCATTGTGGGCTCAATTCATCGATAAAGGCCTGTTGGACCGGGTGCAAGGCGCCCTCAGCGCTTTGCAGCCCTTCGATGGTAAGCACCTTTCGTGAGCGCACGCTGTGCGTCAATGTCGAGCAGGAATAGTTGGTCACCCCATCGATCATTACCGTGCAAGCGCCGCACTCGCCGCGATTGCAGCCGATCTTGGTCCCGGTCAGGCCGAGCTTGTAGCGCAGGGTGTACGCAAGCGTCTCCTGCGGCAGTACATCGACCCGACGGGTTCGGCCGTTGATGTTTAGCGAAATCAGGCGCTCGACAGCGCCCGTGGGTCGATCCTGGGCGACTGCTGAAGTGATGCCTGCATTGGCTGCAGCTGCGGCGCTTGAAGCAATAACTGCCTTGATAAAGCGCCGGCGAGAAAGTCTGGGATTCACTGCCCTGGTACCTGCCTTATTGGTCGCGTATACATTTTAGTTGACGACGCGGCGGCAAATTCGAATGGTCGACGCTCGATTTGCCTGGCTTTCGTCCCCCGATTGTTATTAAGCCAGCCGGTCGATGATAAGTGGCGGCATGGGATAGATCAACAGGGATTGAGGGGTAATTGCATTGCTTGGCGCAACGCACTTAAATCGCTCGCTGGGGCGAGCTCCCACGTTAGCCAAGCGCGCGAATTTTCCCGTAGGAACTCGCCCCAGCGAGCGAAACATCAAATCCGGCATTTCTGCGCACTATTTCTTGTCCGACGGCCAGGGCGTGCCCTGATCCATAACGGTGACCGGCCCCATGCCCTTGTAGGTAAATTTCTGTACCCGCTTGCCTTCGTAGGTCTCGGTTGTGTAGATGTTGCCCTTTGAGTCGGTCGCAAGACCGTGCACGGCAAAAAACTGTCCCGGATTACGGCCGCCGTCGCCGAAGTTGGTCAGGATCTCCAGCGTTTCACGTTCGATGATGAAAATCTTGCGATTGGTGCCGTCGGCCAGGTAGATGAATGTCTGTTCGGGGTCCGGCGAGAACGCGATGTCCCAGACGGAACCGTCGCCCAGGCTGTTCGGCTTGACAAAGATTTCCCTGACAAAAGTGCCATCAGTTTTGAACACCTGCAGCCGGTTATTGACACGGTCGCACACATAGACCAGGCCGTCGTTCGACGGTTGTGCACAGTGCACCGGATTGCGGAACTGCTGCGCCGGCTCGCTGCCGGGCTGGAATGGACCCAGGTTCGTGTCATCAGGTTCGTTGCCGTACGCACCCCAGTAACGTTTCAACTCGCCCGTGTCGGCATCGAGCACAGCAACGCGTTTGTTTCGATAACCATCAGCGACGTAGGCCTCGTTGGCATCCGGATCAAAAGAGATCTCGGCCACGCTGCCGAAATTTTCGCTGCTGTGGCTGTCGGTATCGGCGCCCGGTGTACCGTACTGGGCGAGGAACTTGCCGTCGCGTGTGAATTTCAGGATGTGCGAGTCGGTTCTGCCGTTGCCGCCAATCCAGATGTTGTCTTTGTGGTCAATCGTGATGCCATGATTCGAAGCAGGCCAGTCATATCCCTCGCCCGGTCCGCCCCAGTGATTAACCAGGTTGCCGTCCGGGTCGAACTCGAGCACATTCGGCGCCGGGATACAGCAATCGGCTTTCACCGGATCCGTGGCTGCACCGATTTCAGTACGCTCATTAAATGTGTCGCGGCGATGGATGATGTAAACGTGATCCCGCGAATCGACGTCGATGCCGATGGTCGCGCCGAGAATCCAGTGATTGGGTAAAGGCTTTGGCCAGAACGGGTCCACCTCGAACATCGGTGCTTCTTTTACCTGTGCCTGGGCAGCATTGTCCAGCGCTCTCTGTCCAAATCCCAAGCCAGTGATAGTCGCGATCACGGCAACCGCCACAATAATGTTTCGCTTAGTCATCGTCCCATACTCCCCCTGATTATTTTTTTCCGGAGATTTTCCACGAGAGTGCAGACGCTCCCGGGAGCGTGGCAGTATACTATGGAACGAAGCCGGCGGCCCAACCAGCACCTGATACAAGTATGCCTGTCGCAACATCCGCTAACAGCGGATTTTTCAATAATAATAAAAGCCTGCATCAAGACCCGTGACTCAGACAGCCAAGCAATCAGTTTCGTATGTGATGGTGGCGATTGCCACAGCGATGCTCGTGGGCCTGGCCACAGGTCGGGCCGTGGCGCACGAAGTGCCGACAGATGTCGTCATTCAAACCATCCTTAAACCTGACGCAGACGGCATCAACTTTCTTGTTCGTGTGCCGCTGGCCGCGATGCGCGACGTCAATTTTCCGCGTTTCGGCCCGGGCTATCTCGTTATATCGGAAGCCGATGAGGCCATCAGGGATGCGGCAGTCATCTGGATCGCCAGGGAGGTGTCCCTGTTCGAAAACGCGGATCGCCTCGACGAGTGGGAAATTGTTGCGGCGAGGTTATCTCTGCCATCCGACAGATCCTTCGACAGCTATAGCCAGGCGCTTGCCAGTTTCAATGATCCTCCGCTGCCTGACGATACAGAATTGCTCCGTGACCAGGCGCTGCTCGATGTTCTGATTCGTTACCCGATTCGCAATGAGGCGTCCGATTTCTCGATCGATCCGGGGTTTGCGCGACTTGGATTGCGCACGACAACGGTCGTGCGCTTTCTGCACACCGATGGCGCGGAACGCATATTCGAGTTTTCCGGGAATCCCGGCCTGGTTCGCCTGGATCCGCGCTGGCATCACGCATTTCTCCGTTTCGTGCAAACCGGCATCGAACATATTCTCGATGGCGTTGATCACCTGCTGTTCGTGATCTGCCTCCTGATTCCGTTTCGCCGCATTCGTCCGCTGATCGCGATTGTGTCGTCATTCACAGTCGCGCACTCGATTACGCTGATTGCGTCCGCCTTTGGACTGGTGCCCGCTGTGCTGTGGTTCCCGCCTTTGATCGAGACGCTCATTGCGGCCTCCATTGTTTACATGGCGTTTGAGAATATTGTTGGCTCGCATTGGCAGCGACGCTGGGTCATTGCGTTTGGCTTTGGATTGGTTCACGGCTTCGGTTTCTCGTTTGCGCTCAGCGAAACCCTGCAGTTTGCCGGTACACATTTGCTGACTTCACTACTGGCATTCAACCTCGGCGTCGAAATCGGCCAGCTCCTTGTCATCGTGCTGGCGGTTCCGGCCCTGAACTGGCTGTTCCGCAACGCGATTTCCGAGCGTATGGGGACAATTATTATTTCCGCACTCCTTGCACACAGTGGCTGGCATTGGCTGAGCAACCGGGCCAGTGATCTTATGGCCTACAGTTTCCGCTTGCCGGCACTGGACAATGCGTTTCTTGCCACGTTGATGCGCTGGGCGATGTTGTTGCTGATTATCGGTAGCGCGCTGTGGATCCTGTTCGTTATTTACAGGCGCTTCCTGCACCTGAACCAGGAGCCCAACCTTTCACAAATGAGCGGCAACGGCTAAGCTGCCAAAAAGAAGCGAAGATTGAATCGCCCGCTGGGGCGGGCTACGAAACAATGGTAGAGACCGGCCGTAGGAGCCCGCCCCAGCGGGCGATACATGAATAATCCGGGGGAAGAATCAATGCAATCCGTGATGATTGTTGTTCTTGGAATTGGCGGCATGTCATTCGGCTGGTTCGTCTATTCCAGGTTCATCGCTACCAGGATCTATCAGCTCGATCCCGATTTCGTCACTCCGGCGCACGAGTTCAAAGACGGCGCCGATTACCATCCCACCAACAAATATATTCTGTGGGGCCATCACTTTACGTCGGTTGCCGGCGCTGCACCGATTGTCGGGCCGGCGATAGCCGTGTACTGGGGCTGGGTGCCGGCGGTTCTCTGGGTAACGATCGGTACGATATTTTTCGCAGGCGTACATGACTTTGGTGCGCTCTGGGCCAGTGCCCGCCACAAGGGAAAATCCATCGGCGCGTTGTCGGAAGAAGTGATCGGCAAACGAACGCGCGCACTGTTCATGGTGGTCATCTTCCTGGTCCTGCTGATGGTCAACGCGGTATTCGGTGTGGTCATCGCGAGTGCATTCGTTAACACGCCTGGTTCTGTTTTTCCCGCCTGGTCGGCAATTTTCGTCGCACTTATCATCGGGCAACTCGTGCATCGCAAGTTCAACCTGATCGCGTTGTCGATCGGTGGCGTCATCGCGTTGTACCTGTCGGTTTATGCCGGCAGTGTCATACCGCTCGAGTTGCCTGCGATGTTCAATCTCACCGCTAATGCGAGCTGGATCATTATCCTGTTCATCTATGCGGCGATCGCATCGATGTTGCCGGTCTGGGTCCTGTTACAACCCCGGGACTTCATTAATGGCATGCAACTCGTCGTTGGCCTGATTCTGCTTTATGGCGCCGTTCTGCTGTCGCTGCCGGACATATCGGCGCCTGCGTTCAATAACCAGGTGCCTGCGGATGCACCGCCACTGGTGCCGTTATTATTCGTGACCATCGCGTGCGGAGCAGTCTCCGGTTTTCACGGTATCGTTGCGTCCGGCACGAGCTCGAAACAACTGAACAAGGAAACTGACGCGCGCTTTATCGGCTACCTCGGTGCCGTCGGCGAAGGAGCCCTGGCGCTGATTACGCTGGTTGCGGTGAGCAGTGTAGCGCTGGCAGCCAGTCCTGAAATCTGGCACGAGATTTACGACCAGTACGGAACTGCCGGCGCAGGGACGTTTATCCAGGGTGGGGCGCAATTAATTGCAAACGGCTGGGGTCTGCCGTTCGACATTTCGCAAACACTGCTGGCGACGATGGTCGTGCTGTTCGCCGGCACGACGATGGACTCGGGCGTCCGCTTGCAGCGCTACATCATCCAGGAGTGGGGAGAGATCTATAACATCCCGCTGTTCAAGAAAGGTGTACTCGCAACATTGGTTGCCGTCGGCTGCTGCCTGTTACTGGCATTCGGCGCCGGTGGCGCATCCGGCAGCGGCGGCCTGATCATCTGGCCACTCTTTGGTTCGACGAACCAGATACTCGCCGGACTGACCTTGCTGGTTATCTCGGTCATTCTGATGAAGTACGGCCGGCCGGCCCGCTACACGATGTTGCCGATGATCTTCGTTCTGTTTACCTCTTCCTGGGCTGCCCTGATCAAGTTGAAAGAGTTTTACGAGGCAGGAAACTGGCTGCTGGTCACGATCGATGTCATCGTCGTGATCACGACCTTCATGGTAATTCTTGAAGCGGCTTCCGTGATTGCGAAAATCAGGCGTGAAAGAGTGCCGGCAGTGGACGCGAATTAGAACTGGCCGCGGAGGCCCACTATGTATTCCGTTCGCCGGAACTGATCCCGCACCTCGGTGCGCAGCAGGACATCGTCCGCGATGTTGCCATCAAAGCGCTCGCGCACGCGACGGTGATGGCTGTCGATAACGAATTTTGTGTCAAACCACAGCAGCAGATTGTCGGTCAGGCGGTACTGTACGTTGGCATTGATATTGGGTGTAAGCGAATCGTTCACGTCCCGGAACGTGATGTCGTGTTGTTCCCGCTCACCCCACCAGTCTACGTCAATCCTGTAGTTGATTTTCCACGCCGCGATGTCGTGCCGGAATCTTACCGAGTAGCGGTTGTGCGGCTTAAAACGCATGACGCGCTTTTCTCCAGTGAACGGATCCGTCGTTTCTGAGTCCTGCCAGTTGTAAGTTACGTCAATTACCGCACCCTCGAGTCCGATCGGGGCAAGCCGCCAGCTTCCCTTCAGTGTCACGCCGTAGTGGGTGGCGTCTCCAATATTGCCGGGCGCCGAAATAATATCGGTCGCGGCGACCTTATCGATGTGGTCTTCGATGTCGTTGTAAAAAATCTGGGCTTCGAGGACGCCGGCGTCGTTGGCGAGCCGGTGTTCGACCGTGAATTTCCATTGCCAGGCTTTTTCCGGTTCCAGGTCCGGATTACCGGCATCCACCTGGTCGTCTTCGTTATCAAATGAGGCCACGAAGTCACCAAAGTCGAGTTGACTGATGGTGCGTTCGAGCGAGCTTCTGAGCTGCGTCGACTCGCTGAGATCCCAGCGAAGGTCGAAGCGAGGTTTGATGTAGGTAAACGATCTTGCGTTTTCGATATCGAGGCCGGACTGTTCGATCTTCGAATATTCAAAATTCAGCGCACTTTCCAAAGCGATGTCTTCACGCAATTGCCAGAAATGCGTGCTGAAAAACTCATAGCGATTTTCTTCAATATCCGAGTCGGAATTGAAAACGTCGACAGGCTCCAAAGAGCCATCTGCCAGCACTTCGAACAGGCGAACCTCTTTGTCGAGGGTATTCCTGGCGCCCTCGAGTCCGAGTTCAAGGTTCTGGTTGCCTGTCAGGGGCCAGCTGTAAGACGACCGTATAATTGATTCGGTCGCCAGCGAATCGCTCAATACCAGCGATTCCGATGGCACATTGCCGGGAATGGTGGACGACAGTGAAACGAATTCCGACTCGTCGTTGGTCTTGTTGCTATAGATCAGGCGAGTCTTCAGAGTGCCGTGCGAGCCGATCCGATTTTCCAGGTCTCCGCCGATTTCCCAATCGAGCCCGTCTTCGAGCGACACGTTCAGGAACTTCTCGGTATCCGGGTCGCCGACAATGGTTACTATGGTTGTTTCGGTTTCTTCCTTTTCCTTGTCTGCAAAGCGGGCGTTCAGATTCAGGACATCGCCATTGTCGAATGACCAGTTGCCGGACGTGTTCAGGATCAGCTGTTGTTCGAGTTCCGGGCGTTCGATGTCCCGCTGCTCGAAAAGCGTATTGGTGTCCGGTGTAAAAAACTCCTCGAAACGGTCCTGGCGTCCGCCCCGGTTATACGGTCCGAGCTCGGCGCTGACGAGATAATTCAGTTTGCCGGCCGCATTGCTGTAGGACACAAGGCCATCGTATTCTGGTGACTCGCCGTAAAACCCGGAGTGCGCTTGCCAGGATCCGGAGCCGCCCGATGCGTCCTCGGTAAGCACGATGTTGATGAGCGTGCCCTCGCTACGGACATCAAGGCCCGCAGTCGTGCCCCTGATCACCTCGATTCGGGCGACGATGCGTGCCTGGATTCTTTGCATCGCCGAGCTGATGTCATTCGACTTGCCGGAAATACGTTTGCCATTGATGAGGATCTGGTCTCCACCGGAGCCGAAACCGCGTTTGTCCGGTCCTCTGCCGCGGCGTCGATTGTCTGGCAGCAGCGCCGCCCCGCCCGGTACCCAGCGCAACATATCTGCAGCGGACACTATCGTATAGACCTCGAAAAAGCTGGCCTCGTAGGTAACAACGGCGCCGTCAGCAGACGTCCAGACGCCGGTTGCCAGTGCGCGTTTAGACGACTCGTTGCTGGTCTGGCTACTGGTCGGCGGATCACCCGGATCGGCGGCCGACACCAGCGGTACGGCAGCCAAAACGGCGGCCGCCATTGCTACGATGAATTGCTGTTTACCTGCCTGCACGCGGTGTCCGTCCCCTCAACGACTCAATTCTAGGCCGGGCAGCAAGGAAATGCGTGACCTGGCGCCGTACCCTGACAATTCCGGACATTTCATCTGCAATGCCCCATCCACGAAGACCCCTGCCCATCGGTTTCCCGAAAATGTTGATGGCCGCCGGCAATGGGATCCGAATATCCCAAGCCAAATGACAGGGTGCGGGCGGCTTCGTTCAAACCGCCAGGCCGGTTTGTTGCATATGCCGCAATGAGCGCCGGGAATTTCGGAAAAGCAAGATGCCGGATGCCAGCCTGCGGCGCCGGAATTCGCTAATCGCGGTCATTCCAGGTCTTCAGCATTTCCAGGAAGGTAAAGGAGGCGGACCAGGTAATGAACGTCAGCCCTGTTACTGCCTCGACACCGGTCATAAAGCGGATCGGACCCACCGCTACGATGTCGCCGAAGCCGAGCGTCGTGAACACGCTGGCGGAGTAATAGATGCAATCCAAAACACCCAGGTGTTCGAAACCGACGAAGTTACCGAATCCCTGCATATTTTGCAGCCAGAAATAATTCAGGCCGAAAATCCAGATCTCGACGATGTGCAGCAGCATCAGGCAAAGAATCAGCAGGATGATGCGGCGCCGATGGTGATGTATCGGCAGCATCGGCAATTTGTCACTGAGAAGTCGCAGTCCCTCGTAATGCAGGATGACGCAGGCAACCACGGCAATCACCGTGGCAAGAACAGTTATTCAGTGTGGCAGCGGTAGCATTGTAATTTGGTGCCGGTGGTAGCTTTATAGCTTATTGTCGGCAATAAGCTATAAAGCTACCACCGGCACCAAGTTACACAAAGAGAATGCAATGATCGATCTTTATTACTGGCCGACGCCTAACGGCAAGAAAGTATCAATCATGCTCGAAGAATGTGAACTCGAGTACAACGCCATACCGGTCAACATAGGCCGTGGCGAGCAGTTCACGGTTGAGTTCCTTGGCATCAGCCCGAACAACCGGATACCGGCGATCATCGATCATGAAACCGACATTTCGGTATTTGAATCCGGTGCCATCCTGATGTACCTGGCCGAAAAGTCGGGCAGATTCATGCCGCAGGAAATGAAAGAAAGGTACGAGGTGCTGCAATGGCTGTTCTGGCAAATGGGCGGGCTCGGGCCGATGGCCGGTCAGCTCAGTCATTTCGTGAACTATGCGCCGGAGCCGGTCCCGTACGCTCATTCGCGTTACGAGAAAGAGTACGACCGGCTTCTGGGTGTGATGAACACGAGACTTGCAGACCGCGAGTTTCTTGGCGGGTCGTACTCGATTGCAGATATCGCGTCTTTTCCCTGGGTGCAGGGCTACAAGCGATTGGGGGCAAGCCTCGATGCATTTCCAAATCTCCGGCGTTGGTTTGACGAGATCAAAGTGCGTCCCGCAGTACGCCGGGGTGTGGACCTTGGCGACGACTGGCGCGAGGCGTCCGGGCTGACCGATGAGGAAGCCAGGAAGGTGCTGTTCGGTCAGACCGCCGAATCGATTGCGAAGGCGCGGCGCTAGGTGAAACTTTACGATTGTGCGACCGCACCCAGCCCACAGCGAGTGCGAATTTTCCTGGCGGAAAAAGGGGTCGATATTCCACTGGTAGCGGTAAATCTGCGCGAAGGCGAGCAACTCGGCGAGGCATTCAGGAAAATCAATCCGGATTGCACGGTGCCGGTGCTGGAGCTGGATGACGGGACGATGATCAGCGAGATATTTGCGATCTGCCTGTATCTCGAAAGTCAGTATCCGGAACCTGCGTTGATGGGGCGCAATTCCGTCGAACGGGCGATGGTTGCAATGTGGAATACCAAGATCGAGCAAAACGGCATTGCGGCGCTGGCCGAAATTCTGAGAAACCGCGCCAAAGGCATGCAGGACCGGGCACTGACGGGGCCAATTAATCTTGCGCAGATTCCGCAGCTGGTGGCTCGCGGACGTACCAGGGCGGAGGCGTTTTTCGACCGGCTGGACGATCAGCTGAGAGACGGTGCCTATGTAACCGGGGACCAGTTTTCGATGGCCGATATCACTGCGTATGTGATGGTGGAATTCGGTGAGTGGTCGAAGATCGCTATTAAGGATTCTCAAACAAATCTTCAACGCTGGTATGACACCGTCTCGAAACGGCCAGGCACTATGGCTTGAATTCCTCGAACATCGCTCGCCCCAGCGAGCGATGACTGACTATTTCGTTAATCGCCTGATGCTGATTTTCGCCTCACTGATCCACTCACGCTGCGCCTTGCGATAGTGTCGCGGCGCGAGATCGGCGGCAGTAATAATTTCTTCAAATTCCGCCAGGGCGGTTTCGTCGTTACCGAGTTTCTCGAGCATCAGGCCGTAACGTAGTCGTGCTTCTGCACCGGCGTAATAAACCGCTACCGCCTTGTATTCGGCCAGTGCTTTTTCATCGTCACCACATGCTTCGATGGCTTGCGCGTAGAGCAGATGTCCATCGGGCGACCTGAAGTCCGGATTTTTTTTGATCAGCAAGTCCAGGGTTTTTCTTGCGTCTTCATATTGCTCATTACCAAACTGCGCACTGGCGAGACCAAGCATCAGGTCCGGATCATGTTCGTAAAGCCCGCTCAGCGCACTTTCATAGTGTTCGATTGCCTCCGCATTACGGCCGCTTTCGACCAGTTCGCCCGCAAGGTGACGGGTTGCGTCAACGCTGCCTGATAACTTGTGCTCTCGCCGCCGTTGCCGCAAATCCGCGTCCGGATTCAGGGTTCTTGTGATGCCGCGGACGGCGCTCCGCGCCCGCCGGTTATTCATCAGGCCGGGCAATAACTCAACAATGAAATAGGCAAGGCCTCCAATACCAGGTGCGATCAGGAGGATGAAGACCCAGTACATATTTCGTCCGGTGCGCAGGACATGCACGATCAGTCCGATCTGAATCAGGTAAACAAGTCCCGCAAAGGCCATTAGTTTTTTACCCGCCGGGGATTGAGGTCTTGGTTCCGCTTGTCAGCATCTGCAATGAACGGAAGCCGAGATATAGCAGCAATAAAAGCTTCGACAACTCGAGTATCGAATATACGCCGTGCACAATCGATGGTGGGGGCTCTGTGCCAGCGATTATTTGTTGCGTGCGGGCGGATAACTCCGGGAGCAACCACATTGCCTGTGACAACAGAATTAGGGCCAGAGCGCCACAGCCTGCCCACAGCTCTTTCGCAGCGCCTGCCATCCGCACGAGGATCAACAAAATGATCAGCGCCACAAACTCGGCTCTGTTCAGGGCAGCAAAAACCACCTGGCCCACATCGAGCGCGACTGGCCGTGTTATCGTCGATGCCGAAAACCTGAGCGGTGTGGCCAGTAGCGATATGCCTGCCGTCATGCCAAACCATATCAGGCAGACCCATGCTGGATTCCGAATAACGGCCGAAATACGTTTCCGCGACTCAAGTTTCAGGTGCATAATTCCTCACTGGTTTTAACTATCCGCGCAAGCTTCGCGGCCCGATACGCAGACTGAACGATATGGCGTTAGAAAAAGAATCTCAACTCGCATCAGCGGTTCTGATGATCAGACCGGCAGGTTTCGAGAGTAATCCATTGACCGCCGCATCGAATCGTTTTCAGGGCCGCAACGAATCGCCGCCGGAGCAGCAGCAGATTGACGCCGAGGCTGAATTTGATAATCTGGCCGCTGCACTCGAAGCTGCGGGCATTACGGTGGTGCAGATCGATGACACCGCGGAGCCGCATACACCGGATGCCATCTTCCCCAACAACTGGGTGAGCTTTCACGCTGATGGCAGGGTCGTCCTCTACCCGATGGAGGCGCCGAACCGGCGCACGGAACGGCGGCAGGACATCATCGATACATTGGCCAGTCAATACGGCTTTCAGGTTCGTGAAATCGTCGATTTCTCACATCACGAACAAAACGGACATTTTCTTGAAGGGACCGGCAGCCTGGTGCTCGATCGCGTCAATCGAATCGCGTATGCGTGCCTGTCATCGCGAACCCACCTCGATGTACTCGGTGAATTCGCGCAAAGGCTGGATTATGAAGTTATCGCGTTTGATGCCGTAGACAGAAACGGAGCAGCGATTTATCACACGAATGTACTGATGAATATCGGCGAGGAACTGGCGGTCATCTGTGACGAGGCGATTCCGCGGGATGATCAACGCGACGCAGTCATTCGCAGCCTCGAGGGAACCGGACACGAGGTGCTAACGCTTGATTTTGACCAAATGGACTCGTTTGCCGGCAACATGCTCGAACTCAGATCATCCTCGGGTCAACGTGTGATTACGATGTCAGCCCAGGCTCGCGATTCCCTGAGCAAATCGCAGTTAAAAACGATTTCCGCCAATGCGCAGATCATCAGCGTGCCCTTAGAAAATATCGAAAGTTCGGCCGGTGGCAGTGTTCGTTGCATGCTCGCAGAAATTCACTTGCTGCTTGCCAGCGCCGAAAATTAGCTGCAAGACCACCTTTAAATTTCGCAAATCGCCCGCATGTCAGGGAGTCACTCTGACTCTAGACCGAATATGAGATTATTCATGGGGAACCTACAAAAAAACCTTCCAGTTGTCGCAGTCGTCGTCGGATTGGCCATTCTTGTCGGGATGAATTTTTACAAGGCGATTCCACCTGGCCATGTAGGCGTTGCGACGCTCTTCGGAAACGTAATGCCAGATGGCTACGCGCAGGGGCTGCATATTCCCGTCAATCCGCTGTACCGCTGGACACTCTTTGACGCACGCCAAAAGACACACCTCGAATCGGCAAACGTACCGACTCAGGACCAGTTGCAGACCAAACTTGACGTCAGTGTGCAATACCGAATCGATGGACAGATGGCACCGGAGATTCTCGTGCAGACCGGCGACGAATTCGCAGCGGTTCGTGTCCACCTGATTCCGAAACTGAGATCAGCCCTTCGGGAGCAGGGCAAAAGCATTGTGCGTGCAGAGGATTGTTT
>JADFGH010000010.1 GCA_022567775.1 Pseudomonadota bacterium
GGTGTGAGTGTGCAAGATGTGGTCGGCGACGCGGTCTTCGAGGAGGAGCACGAAAGCATGGTGCTGGTGCGCGACATCGAGGTGTATTCGTTGTGCGAACATCACATGCTTCCTTTCTTCGGCAGGGCGCATGTCGCTTACTATCCGGATGGTCGCATTCTCGGCCTGTCGGCGAGGCTTTTCCGCATCTCGTTCACCGGCGAACTCGGCTTTGAAGTCAACGTCCCCGCAGCCCGCGGCCTGGCGGTCTGTCTAAGATCTCCGGCTAATAGCGTAGCGGTGAGTCTTGGCTCCGGCGAGCGGTGCTGCCCAAGCATCCGTGCTCCTCATCGTTCGGCTATCCCAACCGACGGACGCCTGCTGGCCGATTACAGCACGCAGAAATTGTTTATGCAGGCGGGCAAAGAGGCGCGGCCGGTTCATCAACCGCGAATACTGCAAAGGCTGGACGTTGTAGTCACGCATCACATCTTCAATCGGCAATTTGCTAATCTGCTGTTCTACGTCCTGCATGCTGTGACGAATATTTGCAAGTTCGTCGTTAACACTCTCGTCAAATACGTCGGTATCGGCTGCAGTAACGTAGTCATAACCAGAATCTGCAAACGTCTTCAGGTAGTAGTTCAGTAAGAGTTTCTCTCGCATCGCTGTTTCGCGATAAGCATGCATGATTGGTGCTTGCTTGATGACGAAATCATAAGCTGCCCCATGGTGCTTTACCTCACGAGGGCATTGAATGGCAAAAACTATCGACCCCGCGGAAAGAAAGCAAAAGCCAAAGTAAAGCCAGTACAACCGGCCTGGTAGCGTGACGTTGTCGCTCGAATCAAAAATCAGGTTGAAGTACTCGGCGAAATTCGCATTAAAGAGAATCACGTAGCCGAGGATCGGTACGACAATCGTGGACTGAACGAGCCGACTTCTGCCGAATACCCTCATCTGATCCCACGTTTCCCATGCGGGTTTGATTAACGGCTTCTTCATGCAACTCCGGATTATAGGCCATCCCTGGCCCTGAGTGATTAGTGATCGACCCTCTGAGGACTCACTGACAAAACTGACAGAACCCCGGCTTGTCTGATCGCCGGTCTATCTTTTGGACTACACTTGAGAACACCTTACCGATTTTTGGACAGGTCAGTAGGAGCAATCAATTGAGAAAGTCCTACCACAACATCGCTATCCTAATTGGATTTTGTTTTTTCACGCTATCCGCCTGTGGTGGAGGTGGATCGTCGAACCCCGCTAATTTTTCAGCCCCGCCTCCGCCTACGAATGCTGGTGGCGTGTGGGAAGGATCAACATTTAACAACAACGCCGGGCTCACATTTCAGACTGTTGGTGTCGTAACTGAGAATAACGGCGAGGGCCGCTTTGTGAACGATCAGGGTGTTCAGTTCATTCTGAGCGGGATCTCAGGCACTAACGGCAACTTCTCGGCCACAATTACGGCGATTGCGCCATTCGGTACGGTATTCATTGATGGCAGCAGCGTGACCAGCGGCACCATTACTGGCACGGTAGTTGAAAGAACAAGCCTCCAAGGAGACTGGACGCTCAATACCGGGGAAACCGGTACGATGACTATGAGTTATGACTCGATCTATGAGCGAGGGTCCAACCTGAGTCGCACTACCGGGATGTGGATAGACTCATTCGGCGTAGTCTATACCATCGAAGCAAATGGTGATTTCTTCGCACAAGACGCATTCGGCTGTGTTTTCGACGGAAATGTCAGCATTCTTGACGCCTCGTTCAACGCCTATGGTCTGACAATGACTGTTTCTAATTGTCCAGGCGTGAATGGCAACTACAGCGGACTTGGGGTACTCGGCGACGACGTGGGAATGGATGATGCATTTGTTGTGCAGATGGACAGCAATAATTTCATTTTTACTGACGTGCTCCTGAAGCTGTAACTCACGGAGCGCCGAACAACCGATCAATGTGTGTGATTATTGCCCAGGCCAACCACGCCATCAGATCATCAATTTTCTCCTTATCCCAAGCCTCCCAAACCTGATCAGCCAGTTCCTCATCAACCAGCAGGGCTTCGATGTAGATTTCGGTGAGCATGGCCCGAGGGTGGCTCGATCATGGACTTATTGCTTGGCTAAGCGTACTGCGGTCGATAGCGTGCATTTGCATGCTATTCATGGCCCGGCTGCTCCAGGGATTTTTGATCAGCCAATCTGCCGCCTAATTAGCACACCTTGTGCCACCAGAAACCCATAATCTATTGATTCAATCACCTCAGAACCATCCGTATATTCTTCGTTTCGATCTTTTTCTGGAATCATGGCTTTCTCAAGACAAACCAAACTAAGCCTGAGCCACAGTGATGGCGATTGACTTTTTGAAAAAGCGTTAATCGACAAGTAGGCCAATGATTGAGCGAATAAAGCTTTTTCCCACGTACCCATGGTGTCCTTCTTGAGTTCTAAGCACCCAAGAATCTCTTCGAGGATCTCGATTCGCAGATTTGCGTCTACTTTTCCTTCCGAAATCTTTTGAAAGAACTCACTAACACGAGCCATCACAAATCCTCAAATCGACTAATTACATTTTAAACTATTTGCGTACCAGCATCTGATACTCTTTTTGCAAATTCAAGAAGCTCGTACCGATCAGAGAATAACAAATTCTATTTTCGTCGAGAGCACATTGTCCTTTGCTCCCTTATCCCAAGCCTCCCAGACCTGGTCAGCCAGTTCCTTATCAACTAATAGGGCCTCGATGTAGATTTCGGTGAGCATCGCCAGAGGAGGGCCTGTTTATCGATGGAATACTTTGCCTAAACGCGGGTGTTTTGTGCAGAAAATAGCAATTCACTAGAACAATGGCTGGCTCGGATTCGTTTTCCACACCGCTATCTTACATAACCTGTTACGCAGTCGAACGACATCAGTGTGACGCAGCAAATTCAGGACACCCATCAATCAGCGCATGTCATTTCCGGTCCTTTCATATAGAAATCGCTTCGAATTTAATGGGTGTCCTGAATTCCCTGGTCCTTTCATACAGAAATCGCTTCGAATTTAATGGGTGTCCTGAATTCCCTGCTGCTGAATTCCCTGAATTCCCCTTATTCATTGATGGGTGATTCCTTCGGCCTATTGAGTACTAGGCGTACAAACAGCAGAGATGAAAGTACCAGCTGCCATATCAAGGCAGAGATAAAGGGAGCGGTTGGCGTGCCAGGGACGAAACCGATCAGATTCAGAAAAATCCAAATTATGAAGGTAGGGTTACCGACAAAAACCATAGCTATCATCCATCGCTTCAACTCAGATCGCTCTTTGTGTGTTAACCGACGCATCAACAGAAAAGTTACGGCGACGTTGGCTGCTAGAATCATCGCAAGCCAAAAACATGATATCTCCCAGACTTCGATATCAAGGGTGAAGCTCTGAACAATGGTCGGGATTAAGGAACCGAACGCAGCACTAAAAGCAAACAAGAGCATTGTGACGATTCTAAATTTGGCAATTGAATCCGATTGACCGCTCCCTTGGCCCAGAGCGAGGACCAATCCAGAAAAGCCAGCAATAACGATCGCAAACTCGGTGATGGTGGCTGTGGCTGCTGGATCCATGCGGAGTGACACCTAACAGGCAATGAACTGACAAGATTGCAGTATATCAATCCTCGAAAATAAACTGTTTTTGTGGAAAGGTCATATTGCGATAGCGGCTTATTGAAAAAATGGTCGAGAATGGTCGATTGCAAGAGCCGACGGAGAAACCTCGTCCGTCATCAGGAGTAGCGAATGACCGCTCTGGTCATCAGCGGACCTTCAGAACTCTACCATCATAACGGTCGCTATTGATCGCAAAGCGGTAATTGGTTTTGATTAAGCACGGCAGGTGAGTCAGATTGGATCTCGGCAATCAAGCTAGTTCTTCATCTGTGTGATCAGGTCGTCGCGGCCATGGCGCGCTGCCAGTTCATTTACGTCGTCCCTGTTCTCTGGCAGTGGCCGCCAGCGCGCATTTTCATGCAGGCAACGCGCAATCAGTTTCAATGCCTCGTCATCCTTTTTCCACTTTAGCAGAAGGGCCAGGTAATCCTGCGCAAAAAAGAGTGCCGGGTCTGCGGATTCCCATTTCAGCATCTCGTGAAAAAACCACTGGTACGCTTCCTCGACGACTGCTTCGTTTTCCAGCCATTGCCGGATATGCGCGAACCCTCCCTGGCGATTGCCGCGGCTGATGAAGCCATAGGCATGGTTGGCGACTTTCTGCCTTTCATGGTCGAGGTCCCGGGCAAGATCGTCGGTAGTGGGCTCAACCGGATCCGGGATATCCACCAGGACCGCCACTTTGTTCGCGTACAGCACCGCCCCGGTCATCGTAAAAAGCAAAACGATCTGGTAGCTCGTCGCCAGGTCGATCAGGAACAGCGGCACACCGGCCATATACAGCCCGGCGAACACGCACGACATCGCGATGAGGACGACCGGTACGGCGAAATAAGCCGCACCACAGGCACGAACCATGCGCAATATCGCCGCCGGGTTGAGACTTTCGGCCGGCGAATGCGTGATGGCGAGGACTGCCATTGATGCAGGCACGATCACCATCAATGCAACACCAATCAGCATGACACCCAACAGCGATATAATGGGCACGAGCAGGATTCCTGCCCATATGGCAATAGCAATAAGAACAACAGGTGCCAGACTCCAGAAGTTGTCGGCCGGGTTAAACATTGCCATATCGGGTACAGGCGCTGACCTGTTGTTGGCTCGCGCCTCGAGCAGATACAGCAGGTAGCGAAGATAGGCCGGCATCAGGATGATCATCAATACAATACCGAGCAACCCCGCGTTTTGCGCAAGCCCGAAGAGCAACCAGAAAAAAATCATCGCGAAAATAATCGCCATGTCCGTCAACGGGTACAGCAGTTCCCGCCTGACCTCAGTCGCTATCATCGGCATCTTCTTGGGACTCGGGAACAGGATCGTAGCCCGAGCCGCCCCAGGGATGGCAGCGGCCAATTCGCCTGAGCACCAGCCAGCCACCTTTGAAGCCGCCGTAACGTCGCAATGCCTCCGCTGCATAGGCGGAGCAGGTCGGCTGAAAGCGGCAGTTTGTGCCGAGTAACGGCGAGATTGCATTTCGGTAAAGCCACACCAGGCCCAGCAACGGCTTTGCCAAAAGCTTGCCCAGGAATTTCACGATCGCAGTGCATTGCGGGCAAACGTGCGGATTGCCTGCAACATCGATGACAGACCGTTGCTGCGGGTAGGACTCAAGTGCTGCTCCAGTTCGAGCGCAGCCACAAAATCAGCGGGTGTGTCGAGAATCTCCTGTGGCCGGCGGCCGCTGTAGATGCGCAACAGCAAGGCGATAAGGCCGGAGACGATCGCAGCATCGCTGATGGCACGAAACTTCAGCCTGTCGTCTTCCTTGCTGGCCACGAACCAGACCTGTGCCTGACATCCCTTGATCTTGTTCGCGTCGGTCATATCTGATTCGGGAAACTCCGGCAGGCGCCTGCCCAGATCGATAAGGTACTGATAGCGATCCATCCAGTTATCGAAGTAGCTGAACTCCTCGATCAGCTGCTGTTGCGCCTCGAGTACTTCGTTCATCAGCTACGGCGCCAGCGTGTTCCCGACGATCCGTCCTCTATGGTAATACCGCGATCAGCAAGATTGTCACGTATCTCGTCTGCTGCCGCGTAGTCACCACTGCTGCGCGCCTGTTCGCGCTGCGTCAGTAATGATTCGATTTCCGCTGCGTCCAGGTCACCCTCATCCGACCCTGAGAACCATTCCTCCGGGTCGCTTTGCATGAGCCCGACCAGATCGCCTGCCGCCAACAGTTCTGCCGCGAGTTTTTGCCGTTCTGCCGGATCCTCTGTCTTGTTGAGTGCCCTTGCGCGATCAAACATCCCCGCCAGGGCCCTGGGCGTGTTCAAATCATCCTCAAGCGCCTCAACGAAGGTCGCCGGTGGCCGGGCTGAAGACCGTACGGCATCGTCAATGTCGATGCCTCTTACCGCGCCGTACAAACGATCCAGCTTGCGGTGTGCATCATCGAGTGTCTCGTCGGACCAGTCCAGTGGTTGACGATAATGCGCACTCAGCAGCGCCAGGCGAATGACCTCACCGCGTGTCGTCTTGATCAAATCGTGAACCAGCAACACGTTGCCCAGCGACTTCGACATCTTGGTGCTGTCGATACTCAGAAATCCGTTGTGCACCCAAAAGCGTGCGAACGGTTCGCCATCATGAACGCAGGTACTTTGCGCCAGTTCGTTTTCATGATGCGGGAAAACAAGGTCCTGACCACCGGCATGAATGTCGATCGTACGGCCAAGATGCGCGGCTGACATGGCAGAGCATTCGATGTGCCATCCGGGGCGGCCCCGGCCCCAGGGCGATTCCCAGCCTGGTAATTCCGGCGTCGATGGTTTCCACAAGACGAAGTCCTGCGGTGCTTTCTTGTATGGCGCGACCTCTACCCGTGCGCCAGCAATCATTTCCCTGATATCGCGTTTTGACAGCTTTCCATAGCCGGGATCTGCTGCAACGTCGAACAGCACATGGCCCTCCGCCTCATAGGCGTATCCCTTTTCTATCAGCGCAACAATCATCTCGATCATCTCATCGACATGCTGCGTCGCGCGCGGCTCTATGTCTGGCGGCAATACCCCGAGTGCCGCCATGTCCTCGTTGTAGGCCTTGATAAAACGTTCGGTTATTTCGCCGATCGGCTTGCCGGTTTCGATTGACGCCTGGTTGATCTTGTCATCAACGTCAGTGATGTTTCTTGCAAACGTGAGCTTGTATCTGCGCCGCAACAAGCGCGCGAGCAAATCGAAGATGACAGCAGGACGGGCATTTCCAATGTGGGCATAGTTATAAACGGTGGGACCGCAGAGGTACATCGTGACCTCCCCGGCCTTCAACGGCTCAAACTCGATCTTCTCGCCTCTCAATGTGTCATGCAGGTAAATGCTCATGCCCGGCGGCTGCTTGCCTCAGTTGGAAAGCCGCAATGATAGCAATATGCGGCTATTTAGAAACGGCCTTCCGATTTCGGGAATCGTCCGGCGCGCCGCTTCGCCGCAACCGGTTGCGGCTCGCGCATGGCGATCGCCCTGGCCTGGTAGGTGTATTCGATAGTGCCGATGAGCCAGAAGAAATAACCGATAAGCTCGATGAATTCTTCGACAGCAAGTTTGACGATACGTTGGTACTCGTCGCCCATGATTGCCATCCACAATGGTTCGTGCCCTACCAGCCGAACAAACGCGAAGATAATGACAGCACCGGCGAACAACAGGGTCAGTCCGGGTGACGGCCACATGCGCAGCCAGGCGATACGAAAGCGGCGGCGATTGCGATAGGTATAAACGATCACCAGCGCAGCGACGAATCCCGTCAGGAATTGCCAGAAATTGTCAGCTACGAATCGATCCAGAAAATAATCTGCTTCGCGAATCATGAAGGCGAGCGCCATGCCGCCGAACAGGAACGCGATGGGCCGTTGCGAAGGACAGTTTTTTGCGACCCACGCATAAAGCAGCCCGCAGATACCAAGTATGCCGGGCTGAATGATCTCGAGCGGGGAATACTCACTGGTGCCGAGGGTGTCACCGGGACCGGTAAATACATGCAGCTTGAGACTGCCAGGCGCAGTGATCTCCAGCATGGTCAGCAGCCACGTGAACAATGCGATACCGAGGAAATAAAATACGTATCGAAGAATTGCCATGTAAAGCTGCCGATAAAAGGAGTCCCCAGCCTACATATTGCACAGTGCGCCGAATTATCGCCAGTCCACCTATAGCTAAGTTATTGTTTTCCTATGGTCCGCGTAAATTGAAAACCGGATCACCGGCCGCTAGATCGCGGAGAGCTGAATGAGGACGATCCGTATGAGGTCAGCGACGATCGCTTCCCGCAATAATTGTTCTTCCTTTTCTTTGCCGAGAACCTTCGTTTCGTCCCACGTGTAGTCGCGTGTCAGTGTCTGCGAGCGAGGCTCAAGCAAGGTCACACTTTCGGTTTGCACGCTGTAGAACACGGTGTAGAAGACCTCGAACTCGCGCGGCACATTGCGCGCCGAAACCGAAAGCACACGTTGCCCGGGAATGTCCGACAGGATGGAGAATGTTGCAGTCGCCTCGGCGGGAGATTCGACAACGTTGATGCCGGCGCCGCGCAAGCTGTCGCGAAGCCGTCGATAAAAAAGGCTGCGCTGATCTTCTGCCGCGATATAGGTGCGCACCATTTCAGGTGGCACGCTCGTGGCGCCACGCATCTGAAATCCACAGGCTGCGAGCAGCAAGCAAGGCAGGATGAAAAATTTCCTAGACAACGATGTTTACCAGGCGGCCGGGCACGACGATGATTTTGCGGACCTTCTTGTCGGCAACGAATCGCTGCGCATTCTTGTCTGCAAGTGCCAGCGCCGAGATCGAATCCGTGTCGGCGTCTGCTGCTACCGATATGCGGCCGCGCAGCTTGCCGTTGACCTGCACGATTATCTCGATCATATCCTGTTGCAGGGCGGACTCATCAAATGTTGGCCAGCGTTCGTCAACCGGTGCGGATGCATGTCCCAGAACATGCCAGAGCTTGTGACAGATATGCGGAACGATCGGCGACAGGACCAGGACGACCGCCTCCAGCGCCTCGCGAACGACGGCGCGATCCTCGGCGGTGCTGACATCGAAACGATTGACCGCGTTCAGCAATTCCATGGTCGCCGCAATGGCCGTATTGAATGTATAGCGACGACCGATATCGTCGCTGACCTTGGAAATTGTGCGATGGGTTTTTCTCCGCAGGTCCCGCTGCTCGTCGTTCAGGGCGTCGGTTTCCACTGCGACTGCGTCACCCTCGGCAGCGTGGCTATGTACCGCGTTCCAGAAGCGCCGCAGGAAACGCGAGGCACCCTGAACACCGTCATCCGACCATTCGAGTGCCTGCTCGGGCGGCGCCGCGAACATCATGAAGAGCCTGACAGTATCCGCCCCGTATTTTTCGATGAGCGGCCGTGGATCGACCGTATTACCCTTGGCTTTCGACATCTTGGCGCCGTCTTTCAGCACCATGCCCTGCGTAAGCAGGTTGGTGAACGGCTCATCCGCCGCGGACAGGCCGAAATCCCGCATGACCTTCTGCAGGAACCGGGAATAAAGCAGGTGCAAAATCGCATGCTCGATGCCGCCGGTGTATTGATCGACCGGCATCCAGTATGCCTCACGCTCATCAAACATCGCCGAATCGCAATCCGGACTCGCGTAGCGGGAAAAGTACCATGACGATTCGACGAACGTATCAAAAGTATCCGTTTCCCTTTTCGCCGGCTTGCCGCATTTCGGGCATTCGGTTTCGAGAAACTCGGGCATCCCCTTGAGCGGCGAACCGACGCCGGTGAATTCAACGTCTTCCGGCAATATCACCGGCAGTTGATCTTCAGGTACCGCTACTGCATCGCAGTCATCGCAGTAAATGATCGGAATCGGGGTACCCCAGTAACGTTGGCGCGAAACGCCCCAATCACGAAGCCGATAATTAATCCTGCGCTTGCCGCGGCCTTCCGCCTCGAATTTTTCGGCAATTGCATCGAACGCCTGACGATAGTCCATACCGTCAATATCGCCGGAATTGACCACCGTGCCATATTCGACGTACGCGCCTTCGCTGATGTCTATTTCGCTGCCATCGGCCGGCGTAATAACCTGGACGATTGGCAATCCGTGTTTATCGGCGAATTCCCAGTCGCGATGGTCGTGACCCGGCACCCCCATGACCGCACCCGTGCCATAACCCATGACGACAAAGTTGGCGACCCATATCGGCACCGCCTCGCCGCTGACCGGATGATTGGCGGATATGCCGATCGGCATACCCTTTTTCTCCATCGTTTCGAGCGCTGCTTCGGCAGCCTGCATTTTTTTGCATTCCTCGACAAACGCCGCGACATCCGGATTGCTGGCAGCGGCTTTCACGGCAAGCGGATGTTCTGCGGCGACGGCCATGTAAGTAACGCCCATCACCGTATCCGGACGAGTGGTGAAAACAGTCAGTGGTTCATCTTCATCGTCAACGTCAAACGACAATTCGACACCTTCCGATCGCCCGATCCAGTTTCGCTGCATGGTCTTGACTGAATCAGGCCAGCCCGGCATTCGATCGAGGTAATCCAGCAGTTCATCGGCGTACGCCGTTATTTTCATGAACCATTGAGGAATCTCGCGCCGTTCGACCAACGCATCGGAACGCCAGCCGCGGCCATCGATGACCTGTTCGTTAGCAAGCACCGTTTGATCGACGGGATCCCAGTTGACGACCGAGTTCTTTCGGTAGACGAGTCCCTTTTCGAACATCCTCGTGAACAGCCATTGCTCCCAGCGATAATATTCCGGCTTGCAGGTCGTCACCTCGCGTGTCCAGTCGTATCCATAGCCCAGGCGCTTGAGCTGGCCGCGCATGTATTCGATGTTTTGGTAGGTCCATTTTGCCGGCGGCACACCACGCTGAATCGCTGCGTTTTCCGCCGGCAGGCCGAATGCGTCCCAACCAATTGGCTGTAACACATGTTTCCCCTGCATACGCTGATAGCGGGCGATCACGTCGTTAATCGTAAACACCCGCACATGTCCCATGTGCAGCTGCCCGCTCGGGTAGGGAAACATGGTCAGGCAGTAGAACTTTTCCTTGCTGGCATCTTCGCCGACCTCGAAACACCGTTCATTTTCCCAGTAGTCACGGGCTTCCTGTTCTACCGCTTGCGGATTGTAGGTGGTGTCCATCTGCTGCCGGGGGAATAGCTTGATTCGAAGGCCGGAAGGATAACCGGTTCTGGCATCGTGCGCAGCCTGGGCTGCAGCAGCGGCGGGACGCCGCTCCTACAGCCGGTAATGCTCCATGAGAATCCTTGCAACCTCGGGCCGTGAGAATTCCGGTGGCGGAGCAACGCCCTGACTGAGCATCTCGCGGAGCCGCGTGCCGGACAGAATGATGTAATCGTCCGGCGTGTGATCTTCCACTTCACGCATCATCACAACCCGGTTCAGCTTCCTGGACCAGGCCGTATGGTCGGCAGCGAATATTTCGATTTCCAGAGCATCGTCCGGCAGATGTTCGAAAATATCCTGCGCATCAAACGCGCCGTAAAAATCGCCAACGCCAGCGTGATCACGACCGACGATCAGGTGCGTTGCGCCCATATTCTGGCGAAAGACAGCATGCAATACAGCCTCACGAGGCCCCGCGTAAAGCATGTCGAATCCATAGCCGTTGACCATGACGGTATTCTCGGGGAAATAGACTTCAACCATCTTGCGAATACAGTCATTGCGAACCGATGCCGGGATATCGCCTTCCTTGAGCTTGCCGAGCAACATGTGTATGACGATACCGTCAGCACCGATTCGTTCCTGCGCCATCCGGCACAGTTCTTCATGAGCGAGATGCATTGGATTGCGGGTCTGAAACGCAACTACCTTGCTCCATCCGCGGCTTTGTATTTCTTCACGAATTTCCACGGCAGTCCTGAACGTGTCTGAAAATTCATCGCGGAAATAACTGAAATTCAATACTTCAATATCTCCTGCTATGCAGTATTTGCCGAGAGTTCGGAAGACAGCAACGCCAGGGTGCGCGACGTCGGAGGTCCCGTAGACCTGCTTGATAATGGTTGCTATCTGGTCCGGGCTTAACTCTTCAATGCTCGCGACATTCATGACTGCCAGGACAGGGTTGCCGGCTGTATTCGGATCGCGCAGTGCGATTCGACCGGCACCCTCGATGCTGCCGATATCGTGCGTCAGATTCAGTATGGGCACGGGCCAGAACAGGCCGCTTGTTGTCCGCATGCCGGATGCAACACTCATTGCGTCGGCGATATTCATGAAGCCTTCGAGCGGTGTAAAGTAGCCAGCGCCAAGCATGACGGCGTTGGCGGCGGCCGCCGAATTCAGCAACAGTGAGGGCAGCGTTTCCGCCTCGGTCAGTAATTGCCGATTCTGCTCAGGGTCAGCGACAAAAAGTGGTTTCAGGGCGTCCGCCCCGTGTGGTCTGATCATCATCGGCTTTCCTACAAAACGGCAGCGGTCGTGCCGCCTGCCTGATCGTCGGCGCGGGTGTAGTAACTGCGCATGATAATTCCGTTATCGATCAGGTAATCGACGACAATCGATACCTCCTGCTCCAGCGTCATCTCGTCGGTCCTGAGATGAATTTCCGGCTTTGCCGGCGCCTCGTAGGGATCATCGATGCCGGTGAAATTCTTGATCAGGCCGGCACGAGCTTTCTTGTACAGACCCTTCGGATCACGCTCCTCCGCTACCGCAAGAGAGCAGTCAACAAATACTTCAACGAATTCAAGATCAGCCGCCTCGTGAAGTTCACGCACCTCGTCGCGATCTGCCTTGTACGGGCTGATGAAGCTCGATAAGGCAATCGTGCCGGCGTCGCCGAACAATTTCGCGATCTCGCCGATTCGACGAATATTTTCTTTTCGGTCCTGCTCGGAAAACCCGAGATTCTTATTGATTCCGAGACGCACGTTGTCACCATCCAGGCGATAAGACAGTTTGCCGATGTCAAACAGCGCCTGCTCCAGCGCGACAGCAATCGTGCTCTTGCCGCTGCCCGATAATCCGGTGAACCAGATCGTCACGCCCTTTTGGCGCAGAATCTGGTATCGGTCTTCCCTGGATATCTGGCCATCCTGCCAGGTCACGTTGGTCGCTTTTTGCTCAGCCATGATTAAATCCTGTCGGTCTTGTTATTACTGGGATTGGATCTTTCGATCGTCCGTCTCTCGCGAAAACCGTTAATCAACAGATCAGTACATTTTTGAATGATGTCGAAAAGATCCAGGTCAGGATCGCGAACGATGATGTCGCCCCAGGCATTGCAAATACCGATCACGGCCTGCGCTGCAAAGTGACAATCGATCGACCCCCGCAAGGCTCCGCTTCGCACACCTTCTTCGAATATTTCCTCGAGCAACTGGCGATAGCCGCTGCCGAGCACTTTGAGATTTCTGCGCTTTTCTTCCGGCAGGTACAAACGCTCATCGTTGTAAACCTTGAGTGCTTCGTTCCGCTCGCGGTAGCTGGAAAGGTGCGACGTAATGGTCGCCATTAACTTCGATTCGAATGATTGATCGCTGGCAGCAATCACTTTCATGTGCTCCACGTAGTCCTCGATGCCGAACAGGCAAACCTCGCCCAGCGCTTCTTCCTTTGACTTGAAGTAGTAATAAAGGCTGCCCTGTTTGATCCCCATGTGTTCGGCGATATCCCTGGTGCTGGAACCATGGAAGCCTTTTTCAGCAAACACTGCCGCGGCAGACCTGATCGCCTGCAGACGCTGTTGCTGGTATTTTTGACTTTCGGTATTCGCCGACACGGGGTTGTTCCTGCACCACTGGATCAGCAGAATTCTATAGATCTATAGAAATAAAGGCAAGGAATTTAGTTAGTTTAATAAAAACAGTAGCTTATAGTGCGATATAATCAATTACCTGATTGATTTCTCCGTCTCGCGTAATCCCGCCAGGCAAACCCGGCAACGACAATCAGGACCAGCGAAATGATCGGGACATTGCCGGATTTGGCATAGGGGGTCAGCCCCTGGCGTGGCACGACGTCCTCCGTCACCGTGCCTGCTGCAAACTGCGGTATCGCGGCACCAAGTGCGCCATCCGCCGAAATGAAGGTGCTAATCCCGGTATTCGTCGCCCGGACGACCGGACGTCCGACTTCCAACGCTCGCATCCGGGCGATTTCAAGGTGCTGATGCGGCGCAATCGAGTCACCGAACCAGGCATCATTGCTCACGTTAATCAGGATCGTCGCATCGGGCAGCGCGTACAATTGTTCCGCTGCATAGGCGTCTTCGTAACAAATTGCGACCGCAAGCTGCTGACCGTCAGGTGTTCGCAGCAAGGGCTGAACGGCATCACCAGGACTGATGTCTGAATTGGGCAGACTCATGAGCCGCATCCATTCACGCACGAAATCAGGCACCGGGAAAAACTCGCCGAAAGGAACAAGGTGGCGTTTCCGGTATATTTGCCGGCCGGCACCATCCAGCAGGACGACGCTGTTATAGACACGTTGTGATTCGGTATCGCGCTCGAGAATGCCGAATAATAATGACTGATTTTGCGAGTTGAGATCGGTCTGCAAGGCACCGATGTAATCTTCGACCAGGTCGATATAAGACGGGATGGCGACCTCCGGCCAGACAATCAACTGACTGTCGGGGTTTTGCATAATTGAGTTTCTGTACAGCGTCAGAGTC
The DNA here is from genome assembly GCA_022567775.1 of Pseudomonadota bacterium. Classification (GTDB taxonomy): domain Bacteria; phylum Pseudomonadota; class Gammaproteobacteria; order Steroidobacterales; family Woeseiaceae; genus SZUA-117. Next base: position 14,282 of record JADFGH010000010.1, read on the forward strand.
GGGCGGAATTGATCCGCGTCCCACTTGCGATCCTGTGGAATTCCGCCTTGTACAATGGTCGCCGTCACGGCCGGTCCTGCTTCTTCCGTCCACTGGACATTCTGCAGCAACAGTCCGGCGGACCATGGAAGCAGTGCAGCAAATACAAGAACCCAGCGCCGGCGACCATGCGCGATGCCCGCCAGTAGCAAACCTGCTGCGCTAAACACCACCGCCAACGATAGCCCATAGACGCCAAGCACTGGCGCGAACCCGACGAGTGGCGAATCGATCTGGCTATAGCCGAGGCTCATCCACGGAAAGCCACTCAGGAACCAGCCGCGCACCCATTCAATCGCCACCCAGACTG
>JADFGH010000011.1 GCA_022567775.1 Pseudomonadota bacterium
CCCCTACATGGCAGCACTCGTCGGTGGTCGGCATGTGATGCGCCCCTTCATCAGCACAAGCGTCCTGTCGGACGAGTATCTGAAGTATGGCGTCACTACGGGTGGTCCGGTCATGGCGTGGCTCGCGCAACCGGCGCGTAATGATGATCGGGATCGGCCGCTCAGGAATATTCTCACCCCATACAAGCTGCCACGGGCCGAGGAGTTTGCAGAGCGATTTGGCTGCCGCCGTATTGGTTGTTTCAACATGACCGAGGTGAGCTGCCCGATCAGATTCAGCGGCTGGGACGCTTGTGTTTATGACGACGAGGGGCGGATGAGTTGCGGGGTAATTCGTGAAGGCTTCGAGGCACGGGTTGTCGACGAATACGACCAACCCGTCGAGTCTGGTGAGGTTGGCGAGCTGATCCTCAGGTCACACGTGCCTTGGACGATGACCGCTGGTTATCTCAACAACCCGGAAGCCACCGCCGAGGCCTGGCGCAACGGCTGGTTTCATACCGGAGACGGATTCATCTGCGACGCGGATGGTAACTACTATTTCATCGATCGGTTAAAAGACTGCATCAGGCGTCGAGGAGAGAATATCTCAAGCTTCGAGGTTGAGGCCTACGTTATTGAACATCCCGGCATCTCCGAGACTGCTGCAGTGGCAGTGAAGGCTAGCGAAGAACCGGGTGCCGATGAGGAGATCAAGCTGATCGCCGTGCTTGCTGAAGGCGAGACGCTAGACGCGGCCGAGTTGATCCGTTGGCTGATACCGCGCATGCCACGATTCATGATTCCGCGTTACGTGGAGTTTGTCGATGAACTTCCGCGCACACCCACGTTGAAAGTGCGCAAGAAGCTGCTGCGAAACGGTGCTCTGAACAGTCGCACGTGGGACAGAGAGGTTGCCGGTATCGAACTGCCGCGTTGAGGTAACGTTGGTTGAGCCATCCTTCCGTGGGACTTTGTGGCTCAGGTAATCACCGCTTGCTTGCGCAGACGCTCGATCTCCTTGATGCCAAGCTCGGTCAGGATCTCGACATTGTGCTGCCCCAACATAGGGGCGGGGCGTTGCTCCCCAACAGGATGCTCGCGGAAACGAGCTGCGGGGCGAGGTGTGCGAATTTGTCCGGCGTTGGGATGTTCTGTCTCCAGGATGAGTTCGTTGTGCGCGACCTGAGGATCTGTGAATAGCGCTTCGACGGAGTTCACCTGCGCACAGGGAACCTGTTCGGCGTCGAGCTTCTCTACCCACTCATCGGTTGTGCCATCGCGAACGGTTTCGCGCATCGTGTCAAACAGCTCTGTGAAGTGTTCTATACGGTCGGGCAGCGTCTTGAACCGCTCGTCCTCACCGAGTTCCGGCCGACCAGAGGCGCGCACGAACCCTTGCCACTCATCGTCCGACACGACGAGCACAATCATATAGCCGTCCTTGGTTGCAAAGGCCGTGGTGTCGGTGGTGCCCGACGGGAACGGGGCTGTAACGTCGTCACCCATCAGCGTGTAGTTGATCAATGCATCCGGCCACATCCAGGCCACGGTTGCATCGATCATGGACAACTTTACGTGTTCTCCCTTGCCAGTGCTTTCGCGCCCGAGGAGAGCCGCGGTGATCGCCTGAGCCGCGGTCACCGCGGTCAACTTATCGGGCAGTATCGTGCGCATGAGCCGGGGTGTCTGATTGTTACCCTGGATGTGCATCACCCCGGAAAGCGCCTGGATAACCGGATCGTATACACGCTTGTGTACGTACGGTCCCGAAGCCCCGAACCCGCTGATGGAAACGTAGACGATGTCTGGCCTTACCACGCGTACATGGTCTTCTCCGAAACCCATGCGCTCGATAGCACCCGGACGGAAGTTCTGCACGAACACATCGGCGGTCTCGACCAGCGTATCGGTGCCGTGGCTGATGACGTAACGCCCGGCAGCATCGTCCTCAATATAATCCCTTAGTTCCTGACGGTCGTCGTCGGTCATATCCAGGCTGTCTTTTTGGAACATTGAAACGATGTCGTAGTCAAAACTGACCAGGCCCTCGCCCAATATGTGTTCGACCTGAGATTCACCGACCTCGAACTGACTGATTGCATCGAAATATATTTTGTCTATTGTGCCACCCGTTGTTATGAATTTTATGAACATTGCGTTACAAACCGGCCAGGGAAATGCAAGCATGCCATGTCCGCGTGGCGGTCAGAAGACCCTTTGATTCCTTATTCCAAGCGCGACCAGCCCTGCTATGATGGTCGTATGAGCAGATTCTCTCCCCGAACCTCATATTGGCTGCGGCGCGCGAGCGCATTGCTGGTGGTCGCCGGCCTCGCATTCACCGGCACTGCAAGAGCCGAGGGAACCGCTGTCCTGCTCGAACTCGATGGCGCACTTGGCGTCGCCACCGCCGAATACATCATCGGCGGAATAGATGATGCCCGGGAACGCAACGCCAACCTCATCATCCTTCGCATGGATACGCCGGGCGGGCTCATGGAACCGATGCGCGATATCGTGCAGGCCATACTCGGTTCGAGCGTACCGGTCGTCACTTATGTGTCGCCGGGCGGTGCGCGGGCGGACAGTGCGGGTACCTACGTCTTGCTGGCGAGTCATATCGCCGCCATGGCGCCGACGACGCATCTCGGCGCCGCCACACCGGTTTCGCTGATGGGTGACGATAACAAGGACGATTCGAAACCGCTCAATCCCTTCGCGCCACCGACACCCGACGACGAAACTACGGAGTCCGGGGACGCGGATGAAGAAGAGTCCGATGCCGAACCACAGCCGTCGATCCCCGGCGGTGCGATGAACCGTAAGGTCATGAATGATGCGATCGCCTATATCCGGGGCCTTGCGGAGGCCCATGGCAGAAATGCCGACTGGGCGGAAGAGGCAGTGCGCACTGCGGCGACACTCACGGCGACTGAAGCGCTCGAGAAAAATGTTATTGATCTGATTGCCGCCGACCAGGAGGAACTACTGGCCGCCGTGCACGGCCGCGAGGTCAGTGTCAACAATAAGCCCTTCACCATTGACGCCGAGGCCCTCACTATCGAAAAAATTGAACCCGGCTGGCGTTTGAAAGTGCTCGGCACGATCGCGACACCCGAGATCGCAATACTGTTGCTGATGGTCGGCCTGTACGGGCTGCTGTTTGAGGGTTATAACCCGGGTGCCATCATTCCCGGCGTTGCAGGCGTCATATGCCTGCTGCTTGCGGCATACGCGTTGCAGGTTTTGCCGGTTAATTATGTCGGACTCGCGTTGATTATCGTCGGCCTGGCATTGATCACGGCAGAGGCATTTGTACCCAGTTTTGGTGCGCTCGGAATCGGCGGTATTGCTGCAATCATATTCGGCTCAATCATGATGTTCGACAGCGGTATTCCCGGCTTCGGTATCTCCATAGCATTCGTCACCGGTGTCGCGCTGGTCGCCGGATTGTTCCTGCTCTGGCTGGTGAGCTTTCTGGTCAGGACTCGACGCCAGGGAGCCGTGAGTGGCAGGGACAGGATTATTGGCGGCCATGGAGTCGCTCTGGAGTCGTTCGTTGGCGAAGGCAAGGTATGGCTCGAGGGCGAGACCTGGTCTGCAACCAGCAGGAAACCGGTGGAAAAGGACCAGGCGGTAGTCGTCCGAAATCTCGATGGACTCGTTCTCAGGGTTGATCCGCTGAGCACAGCGGAAGAAACCAGGATGGAATTACAAACTTGATATCAATAAAGGAAATTCAATGGGATTAGCGACATTCGGCATCATAGGTGCAATTCTTATTATCATCCTCGTCAATACGATCAAGATCCTGAAAGAGTATGAACGAGGCGTTATCTTTTTCCTTGGCCGCTTTTACAAGGTCAAGGGACCCGGGCTGATCATCCTGATTCCGTTTATCCAGACGATGACCAAGGTTGACCTGCGCGTCATCGTTATGGACGTACCGACGCAGGATGTGATCTCGCGCGATAACGTTTCGGTCAAAGTAAATGCCGTCATTTACTTTCGTATTGTCGATCCCGAAAAAGCGATCATCCAGGTTGCCAACGTATTCGAGGCGACCAGTCAGCTATCGCAGACTACGCTCAGATCGGTGCTTGGTCAGCACGAACTGGATGACATGCTTGCGGAACGCGACAAGCTGAACGCGGATATTCAGGCGATTCTCGATAAGCGCACCGACAACTGGGGCATCAAGGTTGCGAACGTCGAAATCAAGCACGTGGATCTCGATGAAAGCATGATTCGCGCAATCGCGCAGCAGGCTGAGGCGGAACGCGCGAGGCGTGCGAAGATCATCAATGCCCAAGGCGAAAAGCAGGCGGCTGCCATGCTCGCAGAAGCTGCGGCAATATTATCGTCTCAGAAGCAGGCATTGCAGCTGCGCTATCTGCAGACGCTGAAGGAAGTGGCCGGTGACAGGACCAACACCATTATTTTCCCGCTGCCGCTTGATCTCATCAAACCGCTCATGGACCTGGGCGACGCGATAAGCAAGGATTCGTAGGAGCGGGTTGTGGGAGGGGCTTTAGCCCCGAACAATATTGGGATTCATTCGCGACTAAAGTCGCTCCCACAGTGGCGCAATGGTCACAGTAATTGCCGCACCGCCGAGATCCGAGTCAGCAATGGTTACGTCGCCGCCGTAAGACGCGGCGATGTCTTTTACGACCGCAAGCCCGATGCCGTGACCGGGCTCTGACTCGTCCAGCCGCATGCCTCGCTGCAACAGGGCGTCAGCAGCCTGTTGCGGTATGCCCGGGCCGTCATCTTCAACCGTCAGACTCATCCCGCCGCCATCCTGCTGCAGGGGTCGAATCGTCAGCCTGACGCGCTGCTTGCACCACTTGCAGGCGTTATCCAGCAGGTTTCCGGCCAGCTCGAGGAAATCACCGGTATCACCGTGAAAACGCATGCCCTCGGTAACATCGAGTTCGATCTGCGGATTTTTCTCGCGGTACACCTTCGACAATCCCTCGACGAGTCGCTTAAGCTCGTGTCTTACGGGCACTGACACGACACCCAGGCTTTTCGTATGAATAGTCGCCGGTTTCCGCAACTGATAGCGAACGATATCGTTCATGCGCTCGATCTGGGTTTCCATGCGTTCTGTCATTTCGTTTGATTCTTGCTCTGACAGTACGGTACGTATCGCAGCCAACGGCGTCTTGAGGCTGTGAGCAAGGTTGTCGAGCGTATTGCGGTAACGTTCCGAACGCGCTCTTTCGCTGCCAATTAGAACATTCATGTTGCGCGCAACGCTCGTCAATTCCGTCGGATAGTCGTCTGACAGGGTCCGTCGCCTGCCCTCTTCGACTTCGCTGATTTCAGACTCGATTTGACGCAGCGGTCTCAACAGTCCGCGCATTACCAAAGAAATGGACGACAGCATGATCACCGCGACCGCGGCAAACCAGGTAAAGAGTTGCCGCCTGAATCTCGCGACCTGCGCGTTGAATGAATCGAGACTCTGGGCGACATTGAATGTGTAGGGTTTCAGCTCACCGTCATTGAGTTCCCACTGCACCGCGAGACTGAGCGACATCAACGGCGTACCATCCTCGAGTTGCAATCTGGAAAACTTGTTAGTGCCAGGTTCCGGAGACGGTCCATAAGGAACGTTTAGCCCGAGCGCGGATCGCGAAGCCCAGACTGGCGTATCGCTGTTGTCGAACAAGGCGCCGTATAAACCTGACCCGAGGTTGCCGAATCTCGGTTCACGCAAGTCGAGCGGCATCTCGAGTTCTCCCCTGGTATTGGGTTCTGCCTCGGCAATCAGCGCCATCAACATTCCGTCCAGGATATCTTCCTGCGCCTGTTCTCCGGCTTCACGGAAGGCGGAATCCAGCACCACGATCGTCGCACCGAAAAAGAAAACGAGTAGCAGGGTAACGGAAATTAACAACCTTGCGCTTAATGAGGACATAAGCGCAGGATCACTGGTCTTGATTACGCTCTAGTGCAAAGCGATAGCCGCGGCCGCGCAGCGTTTCGATCGGCTGCAGCGTATTGTCGGGATCCATTTTTTTGCGCAACCGGCCGATGAATACTTCGATCACGTTGCTGTCGCGTTCGAAATCCTGGTCGTACAGACGATCGGTCAGTTCCGTCTTCGAGATGACTTGTCCGGCGCGAATCATGAGATGCTCAATGATGCGGTATTCATAGCTGGTCAATTCGATCCCGGCGCCGTCTATCTGGAGTTCCTGCCTGCGGGTGTCCAGAGATACCGGACCGGCACGCAAGGTCGAGGACGCCCAACCGCCACTGCGGCGCAGCAGCGCATTCACGCGGGCGGACACTTCTTCGAAATGAAACGGCTTGACGACATAGTCGTCGGCGCCGGCGCTCAGGCCATCCACTTTGTCCTGCCAGCGATCGCGAGCGGTCAGAATCAGGATCGGGTACACCTTACCCTTGTCGCGGACCTCTTTTATCAGGTCAATGCCTGATATCTCGGGAAGCCCCAAGTCGACGATTGCAAGATCCACGGGGTATTCGAGGGCGAAATAAAGGCCTTCTTTGCCATCTGCAGCCTGCTCGATGCCGAATCCTGCGTCGCGTAGCTGCCGGCAAAGCGATTCCCGCAGCGTCGCATCGTCTTCGATAACTAACAAGCGCATGGAGATGCCTTAAGACTCAGCCGCGACGTTTGCCCGCAACCCGGACCGTCTTGACCTTACCATCCGGGGTAAGGACCTTGATGACGTGGGTTTCGCGGTCACCGCTAACCTGGGTTACGGCACTGACGATGCGGCCGTTGTACTGACGTCGCACCTGCTCGACGGCCTGGCTCAGGGTAACGCCGTTGCTCTGCATCACCGAGAGTGCCGGCGGTGGGAATTCCTGCGCGGCAGACGACTTGATCTGCATCGCCATGCCCTGCCCGCTGGCGGTCAACGCCATCGAGATCAGCAGTATTGTCGGCAAGGTGCGCATGGCGTTACCCGGGGTTAGTCGTGCTCTAATTCGCAAGTGTGGTATGTCACCGGGCCGATTGCAACGGTGACTGTCACAAGCCGGCCCGGTGAATATTTTCAACGGTTCTTAGAAGGGTGCAGGCCTTACGTCGACCCGGATCCGGATCCGTTTGCCGGGATCGTAGGGGGTCCTGGTGGCGTATTTACGGCCGTTGTAGGAATAGATCACCTCGTAGCCGTCGATCCGCTGTTCCTCGTGCGACTGATAACTAGTCTCACAACGCCGTATCGGGCGTGAATAACGGGTCGTATGGTAGGTCGGTGCATTGCTTGCGGCATTGCTGCCAATGCCGGCACCAATCAGTGCGCCAGCGATGGTGGCTGCGTCGTTGCCGCGGCCGCTACCAAACTGGTGACCGATGACGCCCCCCAAAATCGCTCCAAAAAGGGTCTTTCCGGCCTTGCCCGGCTCGTAATGCCTGGTCGAGTAGGTCTGTACGTCGTCCCAGCATTCCTTGACGGGCGTCGTTACGGTCACGTATCGAATAACCGGCTCAACGCTCAAGACACGGGCGTAATCGTGAACCACCCTGCCGTGTCCATAGCTGTATGCGTTCCCCGATGCGTTAGCCGGGCTAACAACCAGGACCAGCGACGCGATGGCGAGACTCGACATTGTCGTCATCCAGGGTTTCAGTTTCATGTTCCTTACTCCTTCCAGGTACGTGACCCGGAATCCACTCCGAGCCTGGGACGAAGCATAACCAGAGCGCAATGAACCGTGGCTGAATAAAAACTGAACCGCTTATGAACGCCTGCCTTTCGCAGATTGCCAGTGCGATTCGAGGGTCTCGAGGTCCAGGTCCTGGATAGCCTGCCCGGCTGCGATGATTTCCTGTTCCATCGAGCGAAATCGCCGTTCGAATTTTCTGTTAGCCCCGGACAGTGCCTGCTCGGGATCGATCCTGAGATGCCGCGCCAGGTTGACGATCGCGAACAACAGGTCACCGAGTTCCTCGAGCATGTTCTCCTCGTCGCCTGCCTCGCGGGCCAGCGCCAACTCGCCGAGTTCCTCGTCAATCTTGTCTCCGGGTCCGCTCGGGTCCGGCCAGTCGAAGCCGACTGCGGCAGCCCTTTTCCCCAGTTTCTCGGCTCGTTTCAGGGCCGGCAGGGCGCGTGCCACGCCATCAAGGGCACTGGAATGGACCTCCCTGTCCGCTCTTTCGGCTGCCTTGATCTTTTGCCAGGAGCCTTTTTGCGGGCCCTTTTCCCGCTCTCGCGCCGTTCCAAAAACATGCGGATGACGACGGATCATCTTGTCGCAGATGCCGGTTGCCACGGCATCGAAATCGAAGGCGCCCTGCTCCTCTGCCATGCGGGCATGAAAAGCGACCTGAAACAGCAGATCGCCAAGTTCCTCCCGCAGGCCGTCGAGATCTTCCCGTGCAATGGCGTCAGCGACCTCGTAGGCCTCTTCCACCGTGTATGGCGCGATGCTCGAGAAATCCTGCTGCTGATCCCAGGGGCACCCGGTGTGCGGATCCCGCAGCTTTGCCATTATCTCAAGTAAATTCTTGATAGATTCCATAACACATTATGTTTATTGATTTTTCATGAGAATTTTTCGAAATTCGATGAGCATGCCCGCGGTCGCTCCCCAGATGCAATACTGGCCGTAATTGAATTCTGCAATCGGTACGGTAACGCCGGCAAATTCGCGCTGGGACAACTCCTGGTTGCCCTCATCCAGCAGAAACGGCAGCGGTACCTCGAAAGCTGATTTCACCTCCAGCGGATCGATCGTCAGTCCCTGGCGCAATTCGACCAGCGCGACCACCGGCGTCACTGCGTAGCCGGTGACCGTCGGGTTGGGATCGAGATAGCCGACAATCTCGACGTTGGCGGGGTCAATGCCCACCTCTTCCTGCGCCTCCCGCAGGGCTGTCGCCCGAATATCCCGGTCTTGCGGATCCATCCTGCCGCCGGGAAAGCTGATTTGACCGGCATGATGCTTGAGGTCGGGTGAGCGTTCCGTCAGCAATACTGACAGTGATTCCTCCCGCTTGATGATAGGTATCAATACCGCGGCCGCCATCAGATTGCTGGTCAACTTCTCCTGCAATGCGGTTGGCCAGCGCGGTGGTGGAATGACCACGTCCAGGGGATCCTCCGGCATGCTGGTACCGGCGAACCGCTGTCTTATTTCGGTCGCCGTAATATTGAGCAGTGGATGTGGCATCAGTGTTTGATGCCGCCTTCCGTTAACGCGGCGGGGTCAAGCAGGCGCTCGAGTTCTTCATCGGTCAGGTCCGTCATCTCGCGTGCCACCTCTTTGACCGGGCGACCCTCGGCATAGGCTTTTTTGGCGATGGCGGCGCCTTTTTCATAGCCAATAACGGGATTCAATGCCGTGACCAGGATCGGGTTGCGGTCCAGGGCACGATCCAGGTTGGCCTGGTTGACGCTAAAGCCTGCAATCGCGCTGTCCGCGAGGCAGGTGCAGGCGTTGGTCAGGATCTCGATACTCTGCAGGAGATTGTGCGCGACGACCGGCAACATGACATTAAGCTGAAAATTTCCGGACTGCCCGGCGATCGCTATGGTGGTGTCGTTCCCCATGACCTGCGCACAAACCATCGCGACCGCTTCCGGGATCACGGGGTTTACCTTGCCCGGCATGATGCTGGATCCGGGCTGCAGTGCCGGCAATTCGATCTCGCCAATCCCGGCCAGTGGCCCCGAATTCATCCAGCGCAGGTCATTCGCAATTTTCATCAGGCTGACGGCAAGGACTCTGAGCTGTCCGGATGTTTCCACCGCCGCGTCCTGGCTGCTTAAGCCCTCGAAGAGTGAATCCGCCTGCCTGAACGCAACACCAGTCCGTTCGGCCAGCAAGGTCGCAACCTTGGCGCCGAACTTCGGATGAGCATTGATGCCCGTACCAACGGCGGTACCACCGAGGGCAAGTGCTGTCAGCCGTTTCATCGTATCGGTCAATCGTTCGCTTGCATGATCGATTTGCGAGCGCCAGCCAGAAAGCTCCTGACCCAGCGTGACCGGCATGGCGTCCATCAGGTGTGTGCGCCCGGTCTTCACCGTTGCGCCGAGTTCATCCGCTTTTTTCTCCAGCGTTGCCGCGAGATGTCGCAGCGCCGGTAACAATTCAGAGTGCACGGCGACCGCGGCACTGACGTGTACACAGGTCGGGATCACGTCGTTGCTGCTCTGGCTCATGTTCACATGGTCATTCGGATGTATTTCAAGGCCGGGATTGTCACTGGCGAGCGTGGCGATGACCTCGTTCGCGTTCATGTTGGAGCTGGTGCCCGATCCCGTTTGAAAGACGTCAATCGGGAAATCGGTATCGTGTTCACCGGCCGCCACCGCGAGCGCTGCTGTTTGAATCGCTACCGCCTCGTCGCTCGCAATGAGTCCAAGCTCGGCATTGGCGCCCGCAGCGGCCCATTTTATGAGCCCGAGTGCCGAGATAAATCGCCTCGGCATGGTCATGCCGCTGATCGGAAAGTTGTCAACCGCCCGTTGTGTCTGAGCGCCCCAAAGCGCGTCCCCGGGTACCGTGAGTTCGCCCATGCTGTCACTCACCGTGCGGGATGATTTCTTGCTCATCTTAAGCTTAACTCCCGGCGAGTTTTCACGAGTCTCGCCGCTGATGATCCCTTGACCTATGGTGTATGATTCGCGCTTTGCACGCCTAAGTCTAGTACCGGTAGAGGATGGAACAGACCCGCCTAAGAGCATTGTCCCCGGCCGATGGTCGCTACGCTGACAAGGTCGGCGACCTCCGGGATATCCTCAGTGAGTTCGGACTGATCCGCTACCGGGTTCTGGTTGAGATACGCTGGCTGCAATGGCTGGCCGATGAACCCGGCGTCGCGGCATTGCCGCCGCTCTCCTCCGTGATGAAAGATGTGCTCAATCGCATCGTCGATGACTTTAACGCGGACGATGCAGAACGCATCAAGAAAATCGAGGCAACGACCAATCACGATGTGAAGGCGGTCGAGTATTACCTTCGCGAGCGGATAGGCAGCGGTACCGACACCCGCAGGATTGGCGACTTCATACATTTTGCCTGCACCTCGGAAGATATCAATAATCTCGCATACGCACTGATGCTGCGTACGGCACGCGCAGAGGTGCTGCAACCGCAGATGCGTGAGCTGACCACAAAGCTTCGTTCGATGTGTGCGCAATATGCTGGACTGGCAATGATGTCACGCACACACGGGCAAACGGCCAGTCCGACAACGCTTGGCAAGGAACTGGCCAATGCCACTGCCCGACTGTCACGCGCAAGGGAACAGTTCGCTGCGGTCGAAATTCGCGGCAAGTTCAACGGGGCGGTTGGTAATTTCAATGCGCATGTTGCGGCCTATCCGGACGTTGACTGGCCCAGTGTATCTGAAAAATTTGTCGCATCCCTCGGCCTGGTTTCGAATAACCTCACAACGCAAATTGAACCGCACGACTGGACAGCGGAATACGCGCACGCCCTGGCTCGCTACGACACGGTACTCCTGGATTTTTGCCGGGATATCTGGGGCTACGTCTCCCTTGGCTACTTCCGGCAGCGTCTTGCGAAAGACGAGGTGGGTTCTTCAACCATGCCGCACAAGGTCAATCCGATCGACTTTGAAAATGCCGAGGGGAATCTGGGCCTGGCAAATGCATTACTCGATCATTTCGCCGCCAAACTTCCAATCTCGCGGTGGCAACGCGACCTGACGGACTCCACGGTACAAAGAAATTTCGGCGTTGCGATTGCTTACGTGGTAATCGCGATCAAGTCGGCAATCCGCGGGCTCGGCAAGTTACAGGCAAATCCGCAAGCGATCTCGCGCGACATCGATCAAAGCTGGGAGGTCATTGGCGAAGCGGTACAAACCGTCATGCGACGTTATGGTGTTCCCGAACCCTACGAGAAGCTCAAGGAATTGACGCGTGGCCAGGTCGTTGACCAGAAATTAATGCAGGATTTCATCCAGTCGCTGGAAATACCGGACGACGCGAAGCAACGATTGCTGGAACTGACGCCCTCATCCTATACGGGTCTCGCTGCAGCACTCGCCAAAACTTGAGCTAATCGGCAACGACCGCTTGCGAATTCCAAATGCATTGTCGGCCGAGGCATTTCTTACTGATTATTGGCAGAAGGGTCCGTTGTTCATGCCGGGCGCTTTGCCCGGTATCCACCCATCGCTCAGTTCAAGTGAGCTTGCCTGGCTGGCAACCCAGGAAGACGTGGAGTCCAGGCTCGTGTTCACACAAAGTGACGGCGAGGATACGCACTATCAGGTCAGGCATGGTCCGTTTCAAAACGATGTCCTGTCCTCCCTGCCCCGGCAGAACTGGACTTTGCTGGTGCAGGACGTCGAGAAACACCTGCCGGACTTTCGCGCGCTGTTTGCCGCAGTCGATTTCATTCCGGATTGGCGTATTGATGATCTGATGGTCAGCTTTGCGGCGCCCGGGGGAAGTGTCGGGCCGCACAAGGATAACTACGATGTATTCCTGTGCCAGGGAGAGGGTCAGCGCGAATGGCACCTCGGTGATAAAGATATAGTGATTGACGACGCGACTTCGAGCGAATTGTTGTTACTAAAGCCTTTTGTGGACCAGGAACCGCAAACGGCCGGTGACGGGGACGTGCTTTATTTGCCACCCGGCGTACCTCACTGGGGCATCGCACGGGATTTTTGCATGACCTACTCGATAGGCATGCGAGCACCGAACCTTGCGGAATTGAGTGCGGCTGCCGTGCGATTATTCGGCGAACTGGATGACGTACCGACAAAATCATCGGCAACAGGCGCGGATGTTTTCTACCAAGACCCCGACCTGACAACCGACGAAGCAGCGCCCGGTTTGATTTCAGGCGCGGCAATTCGTCGCGCAAAACACACGTTGGGCAAAAGTACATTACTCGACGACAAACAGGTGGCGATGATTCTCGGTTCGGTAGCAACGGATCCAAAAGCCTGGCTTGCGCCTGAATGCGTCACTGACGATGAAGCGAAAGACATGAGCAATGCATTGGATAAGTATGCGAAGCTGTCTGTACACGGTATGGCGAGGATTGCATTTTGCGAAATCGGAGGATCGGGCCTGATTTTCGCCAATGGTCATGCCAGGGATTTATCGCCGGATCGCCTCGATTTATTTCGAGATGTCTGCAGATTTCGTAGCGCCACGCGCGCCACTTTATGCGCGGATGACGATACCGGACTGCTGCAATGGCTGCTGAGGAGTGGTGTATTCGATCTGGCGGAGCAGCTTGAATGAGTCATTCCGGATCGTTCCAGGCGACCGGCAGACAGTCGCGGACAGCTGCGGGCCATGCGCCGCAAGGCATTCATTCCTGAGGAGAAATTCCCAAAGCGGAAGCATTTGCTGGCGCGTTGAGAACAATTCTCATGTACTCGCATTGTCTGAAAAACGTGACGCAGTTGGCACTTGGCGTATTGAGCGACCGGTAATATTGTAAAACTTACGATGTAAGCCGGAATACCGCATGTTCCGGCAAGCCTGGATTTATAAGTCTGCAAAGAATGGAACAAACTCGGGAAAAAGGTCGCCGGTGGGTCATTTCAACCAAGGAAGAAATGCGCCTGGCCGTCATTGATGTAATCAGTGAGGCGTCCCGCAGAATTTCAATATTCACACATGATCTCGAGCCGGGAATTTATGACGATCCGGACTTCCTCGAGATTGTCAAGCATCTCGTACTCTCACAACGTTATTCAAGAATTCGCGTGTTGATCGCGGACCCGTCACGAGCGATCAAGAACGGAAACAATTTTGTTCACCTGGGCCGCCGCCTGAATACCTACATCGAATTTCGCCTGGTGCGCGAAGACCTGCGTACGCACAGGGAGTCGTTTTTTATCGCTGATGACACCGCGCTGGTTTATCGTGTGCAGCATGAAAAGTGGGATGGAATTGCAGACACTTACGAACCCTTAGTCGCCAAGCAGTACGGAGAGATGTTTGACGAGATCTGGCAAGCCAGTGAAGTCGAAATAGAATTCCGTCAGCTCGGCATATAACAAGTATTCATCGCCGTGCTGCCGACGGACCTGACAGTTTCTGCTGTTATTGAACAAGACGATCGCTTCCTGATGATCGAGCAGCGCACGGCAGGCAGCGTTATCGTCACACACCCTGGCGGTCATATTGAAACAGGCGAAGCCCCCGAGCAGGCCGTGGTTCGCGGAGCGATGGAGGGAACAGGCTGCGAGATTTCTGTTTCCGGATTGCTCGGCGTCTATCTCTGGATTCATCCGCAAACACGCCAACAGTTCCTGCGCATCGTTTATCGGGCGGACATGGTCAAAGAAAACGTCAGCCGTCAACTGGATAGTGGTTTTTGCACCGTACACTGGTATTCACTGGCGGATATCCGGCTTCGTAGCGGAGACCTGGGATCACCGATCGTCCTGCGCAGTGTCGAAGACTACATGGCCGGCAAACGCCAGCCTGACGAACTGCTCGCCGGAATGATGCCGATCCAGCAAAACGTTGCCGCCGTCATGGCGAACGCCGCCCTCGTCTAATCTTCCTGGATCGGAGTTTTTGTGGGAGCGGCTTTAGCCGCGATTCAATTCTTCCGCGCACAAACGCCCTTACCATCTCCGATGCTCGACTAACCGGCTATGAACTCGAACCCATCAATATCCGACGGACAAAAAGTCATCCTGG
>JADFGH010000264.1 GCA_022567775.1 Pseudomonadota bacterium
GTCCCGATCATCGACCACCAGGCCCAGTACGGTATCAAAGAGGTGTGGTTGTACCGGGCCGTTGGGGTAGGGTACGGCCGCGCCCTGAACCCACTCGAGCAATTTGTTGCCTTGCGGCCGCGACTCGGGATGCACAGTAAAAAATATTCGACCTTCCCGATTGACCGCGACATTGCCAATCGGCTCGGGATAGTTGAGGACTTCTTCGAGTTGCGAATCGCTTATGCGCGGCGCCTCCGACAAGTCACGATAAGGGTCTCCACCGCCGTAGCGCACGCGCAAAACAATAGCCGTAAGCAATGCAAGCGCCAGCAAAAATAACAGGAAATTCTTCAACGCAGTTATGTGCCCCCGGGTCTTATTCGATCAGCAGCAAATTCTACAGCTACAGAGGCCATCAGGCCCAGAGTTGCAGGGCAACAATCCACGCCAGGACAATGATCGCTATGGCGGCGATGCCGCTGGCAAGCTGCAGGTTTCGGAGTGTGAGGTATTTCGTGGTCATGGTCAGGGCGATGCCGGATACAAAGCCGCAGACGAATCCTGCGAGATGCGCGCCGATATCGGTATTGGCGTCACCGGTGCCGGTATACGCGAGCAAAGCAATGCCGCCAACGATCGGGCCCAGCCGGTATGGCCAGCGATCCTGCGCCATCAGCTTGGCGCGCCACACGAATCCCGAAACCAGGCCGAGCGCCGCAAATACCGCGGTGGATGCGCCAATCGCGCGGTGCGCCGATTCAAGCAGGGACGTATTCAGGAAATTCGCAGCGCTACTGGCAACGACGATGCCGAACCAGGCGATGCCCGAACCAACGAGGCGCCCCGCCATCAGGCCGAACAGGATGCCGAAGACAATATTGCCAGCCAGGTGACGAATGCCCGAATGCAACGTTAGCGCCGTGATCGTCCGCCACCACTCGCCGTCGCGGATCAATTCGCCATCGACACGCCCGAGGGCAAACCAGTCGCGATTAAAAAATGCCTCGCTGGCAAACCAGGCAACCAGGCAAATAATGGCGACGTATATTGCGACGCCCGGCACGCCGTTCTGATAGACAGGAATAATCGTGGCACCACGCGGCTTAACCGCCCTGTTCTCCTGGTCGTATTGCCACAGCTCGAATTTCGCTTTTTCAATAAACTCTGCCGGGGTCACGATCATTGACTGCCCTTCCGCCGAGAGTATTTCATAGGGAATATCGAGCGCGTGCAGCACCAGCGCCCGCTCCGAGCAGGCACTATGTGAGGCACTCTCATAAACGATGTCCCAGCCTTCCGGTAAGATGTTTAAGTCCTTTCTCTCAGGCCGCGAGCCGGCTCAGTGTTTGCGACAACAGCTCGGCGCAATTCGCCGTCAACTTGTGTGTCGCGAGGTCATCCGCACGGGTGGTGCCGCGGTTCACTATTGCAATTGGAAGCCCTGCTTCACTGGCCATTCGCGCAAAACGATAACCGGAAAAAACCATCATGGAAGAACCGACGACCAGTAGTGCAGCGGACTGCCGGAGAAACCGCTTTGCTCTCCTTACCCGCAACTCCGGTACCGGCTCGCCAAAGAAAACGACATCGGGTTTGACGATGCCGCCACAGTTCAGACATCCGGGAACGTCGAATGATCGTACGTCATCGACAGAGATTCTGGCATCGCCGTCGGGCGCGAATGCCGTTATTGATGCGCTCCAGTCCGGATTGCAATCCTGCAATCTGCTTTGATAGGCATAACGCGAATCTTTGGTGTTGCAATCAAGGCAACGAATGCGTTGCAGTACACCATGCAGATCGATCACATTTTGGCTGCCCGCTGCTGTGTGCAGATTGTCTACATTTTGCGTGATGACGCAGGACACATATCCGCAGCGCTCCAGCTCGGCAATGGCGTGATGCGCCGCATTGGGTTTTGCGTTCGAAATCCTGTGCCATCCTGCAAAACTCTGCGCCCAGTAGCGGCGCCGCTTGTCCTCGTCATTGACGAATTCGGCGAACTGCATTGGCTGTCGATGTTTCCAGTTGCCATCGTCGTCCCGATATTCGGGGATGCCCGACTCCGTGCTGCAACCGGCGCCGGTCAAAACGATCAGGCGCGAATGCTCACGAATAAAGCTTGCGAGACGGTCCGTCTCGCTAATCTGATTTGAGTCCGGCAACGACAACGAGCAATTACTCCTTATATATCAACGTATTGTTGTTGAACCTCTGACCTTCAGTTTGTGTTCAGGGTGAATCCGGATAATGGAAACATATTAATACTTCGCCTGGAACTCGAATGAAGATAGTCAAAAAATGTTACTTCGGCACCGCGGTCCTCAGCGCTGCATTCCTGCTGGAGGCTTTCCTGCCCATACAGATATTCTGACATACATCCTGCCTGCTGGTTTGGGTTAAGCTTGCATCGACTCGTATTGAGACAGGGTGTCGAGCATGCAACCAATAATTTTCAGGAACTTTATTGCGGCCATAACGGCCATTGTCATTTGCAGCATGGCCCCGGCCGCGCAGGCAGAAGTGCTGGACGCCCAGGCGCACGGCTTCACTATCCGCATAAGCACGATGGTCAACGCGGAACGCATGGCAGTATACAAAGCGGCGGTCGAAAATGTAGGCAGCTGGTGGCACGACGATCACACGATTTCCGGCTTCGCCAACAACATGTCGATCGATATGCGCGTACCGGGTTGTTTCTGCGAGAAGCTCGGCCAGGGCGCCGGCATCGTCCATATGATGGTGACGTACCTTAGTCCGGGCATCATTTTACGTTTGACGGGCGGTCTAGGTCCGCTTGGCCTGATGGGTGTTGAAGGCAACATGACCTGGGAATTCGACGACGCTGGAGAGGGGACGGTGGTGACACTGAACTACGCGGTCGGTGGCTACTATCCGGATGGACTGGACACTTTAGCCCCCGCCGTCAATGGTGTGCTCGAAGAGGCAATGGGGCGGTTGCGTGCTTTTGCCGAGACCGGCGACCCGGAAGGACAGCAATAAACCGGCCCGGATCAATCGGGAAGCATAAAATAATGAGTCTTGAGGTGGGGCAGATCACGGAGTTGGCACCCGGCGTGCGCCGGCTGCTTGCGCCGAACCCCTCCAGGATGACCGGACCCGGCACCAATACCTATTTGCTGGGTAGTAAGGAAATCGCCGTGATCGATCCCGGACCGGCTATGCCGCAACATGTTGCTGCCATTCAAGAACTCGCTGATGGTCCGATCAAATGGATTCTGGTTACGCATACGCACCCGGATCATTCACCCGCGGCGGCGTTGCTGGCAGAGGCAACCGGCGCCGAACAATTCGGCCGGATGGCGCCGCAGGGCCGGCATCAGGATCAGACGTTCAACCCGGACCACATACTCGCAGACGGTGGCATATTCGAGACCGGCGAATTCAGGCTGCAGGCGATTCGTACGCCGGGGCATGCATCGAACCATCTTTGCTACCTGTATGAAGGCCGGAATTGGTTGTTCACGGGTGACCACATCATCAACGGGTCGACAGTGGTAATCGATCCGCCCGATGGCAGCATGGGCGACTACCTGCGCTCTCTCGAGCGACTCAAGTCAATGAGCATCGATGCGATTCTGCCGGGGCACGGCGAGGTAATGGACCAGCCGCAGGAAGCCATCGACTGGCTGATCAATCACCGGCTGGAACGCGAAGCGAAGGTAATCGGCGCCCTCGAGAATCAGCCGGATTCGACCTCGCGAGAGCTGGTGCCGCTGGTTTACCAGGATGTCGATGAAAAACTGCACGACCTCGCCGAGCACTCCCTGCTTGCGCACCTCATCCGGCTCGAAGAGGAACTGCAGGCCAGGATGGAACATGGCCGCTGGCGCCTGACGAAATAAGTGCCGGATCACTGCTGTCCCATAAACTCAAATTGGTGCCAAGACAACGCCAAACAATGATACGAAGATCGACAATCGCCCGCTGGGGCGGGCTCCTACGACGATCGTAGGAGCCCGCCCCAGCGG
>JADFGH010000265.1 GCA_022567775.1 Pseudomonadota bacterium
CGGCACCAGTGGCAGGTGCCACGTGAGTGGTTGATGTTTTGCCCGCCAAGCTCAATCGTCGGCATAGCCGGGGTCATCTCCATACTGACCGAGCGGGGTCAGTCAATTGCGGCTCCTGTGCCAACCTATGGACCACTACTCGGCCTTATTGAGAAAAACGGTCGCCGCCTGATCCGCAATCCGTTGCGCGAGGAAAATGGTCGCTTCACACTGGACACGGATGACCTGGCAGCGAAGCTTGCGGCAGATACCAACATGGTCGTTTTCTGCAGCCCGCACAATCCGACCGGGCGCGTGTTCAGCCGCGATGAACTCGAGGCAGTTGCTGAGCTGGCTGAAGAAAAGAATTTGCTGGTCGTATCCGATGAGGTGCACTGCGACCTCGTGCTGCCGGGGCATCGGCATATTCCCTACGGCAGCATTGGTGGAGAGCGTTCGGTGACCGTGATCTCACCGAACAAAACATTCAATACGGCCGGCATTCCGCAAGCAACACTTATTATTCCTGATCCCGAGCTGCGGTCGAGATACCAGGATTATCTCGACATGATGCAGCTCAACCATGACAGCACTTTTGGCGCCGAGGGCATGATTGCCGGGTACCGGCAATGCGCGGACTGGCTGGATGCCTTGATCGACTATATTGCGGCCAACCATCAGTTCGTTGCCGATTTTCTCGAGGAATACGTGCCGATGGTCAGAAAGATAAAAGCGGAGGCTACCTACCTCGGCTGGCTGGATTTTCGCCAGACTGGGCTCAGTCAGGACGAAATCATGGATCGACTTGTGAACATCGGCGGAGTGGGCCTGTACGGTGGCACGGAATTCGGCCTGCAGGGCGAGGCCTTTTTCCGCATGAACCTAGGCTGCCCCCGCTCGCGGCTGGAACAGGGACTGCAAGGAATCCAGAAAGCGCTGGCCGACTTGTAGGAGCCCGGCCCCAATCCGCCTGCATTGACAAGCGTCGCCCCGACGATTGATGCGGATTGATCTTTAGTGCAAACGATCAAAGATCCGGCATCGGCCGTTGGGCCGAGCCCCCATGAAACGATTGCAGCTCACCCTAACCGTCCACCGGCGACCCTTCCAGCAACGGCTCGAAATCCATCAACTCGGCGCCGTTTTCGGTACATACCGAGTACTGGGAGCGATCTTCCGGCGCATACATGCCAACACCTGCATAGTCGCCAACATTGTTGATGACGTAGAAATTGATATTGAAATTCGGCATTCCCCGGTTGTTCAGGAGTCGCGCTTCGATCGTGTTGCGCTTGACCCGTCGTAACGCCTCCATGCCGGCGTCTTTCGGATGATTGCCGCGACGCATTTCTTCGACGATCAGGTATGACAGCAGTCCATACAGGTTGGCCTCGCCGCGTCCGGTGGATCCGGCTGCGCCAACCTCACCATCGACATACAGCCCGGCGCCAAGAATTGGCGAATCACCAACGCGTCCCGGTATTTTCCACGCAAGCCCGCTGGTGGTCGTAACGCCACAGACCTCGCCCCTCCAGTTCACGCCGTTACAGTTGATCGTGCCGTAGTAGTCGTCCTCGTTGATCAGGCCTTCCCTGACCATGTCCCGTCCGGCTTGCGCACCTGCTGCAAGACGTTTTTCAGGATCGAGGTAGTGGAGCGGATCGATGCGGCGTTTCCAGTTCAGCCACAACTGCCGCGACTTGTCCGTATTGAGGTCGTCCTCAACTTCAAATCCCATGTTGCGCGCGAAATGTTGTGCGCCACGCCCGACCAGCAAATGGTGATCGGTGTACTCCATGACCGCTTTCGCCACCAGCGAGGGATTGCGAATGCCCTCGAGCGCTGCAACGCCACCGGCCTGTTTGCGCGGTCCATGCATGCAGCAGGAATCGAGTTGCACCACGCCATCGGCATTCGGCAACCCGCCGTAGCCAACACTCGTGTCCTCCGGATCCAGTTCGACGATATTGACGCCGGCAATCAGGGAATCGAGGACATCCTCGCCTTTGGCCATGCGCTCGAACGCTGTCTCGACGCAGGATAAGTCCCCTCCATTCTTCATCGTGATGCCGTTGCGCGACGCAATGACCACCGGCCTGACCCCGGGCCTGATCTTGATGGCTGGCGCCTCTGCCCCGGCAGCAACAGGCGTGGTGGCCGCGATTCCGGCTGCGGCACTCGAAATGACGAAAGCACGTCGGCTGATCTTCTGACTCATTTTTTCCCCCGATGATGGACTGGTACTGTTTGCGGACTGATGGTCTCAGGATTGTGGCCGACGAGCGCTGGCAGGTCCAGAAACAGCTGAAATCAGGGATTTCCATATTGATTCGCTGCCAAGCTGCAAGCACAATTCGCGCTCGCAAGAGCGACGTCATCAATAAGATCAGGAGAGGTGGCAGAGCGGTTGAATGCACTGGTCTTGAAAACCAGCAAAGGTTTGTAGCCTTTCGTGGGTTCGAATCCCACCCTCTCCGCCATATGATCTCAATAACTAGTTGATATTATTAATAGTTATTCATCAATTGAGTTATAAAGCCCACAAAACACCCCACATTTCTGAATAAGTCCGGATTGCCAGCTACAGACAAAGAGCCAGCATACTTGCCGGATCGACACTACCGATCATTTGCTTAATATCCCGCCCGACGAGGAAAGCAATGTCACTGGATGGGACTGGACGGTAGGGACCTGACGGACGAGCTGCAGGTCCCAGACAGCGCGATCCCAGCTGTTGTCATCCCGATCTGCTCTTTGGCCTGCGTGTAGCTATGCGATCAGGATCTGTACGGACGAGGGGAGTCGGCCGGCAAGAAAATTGCGATCTGCAACTTTCAAAAGAGTCTCATCCTTTCCTGTCAGGAGGAATCGCATATCGAGGGGCTAGGGGCGATCTGGCGTCCAGTACCTACCCCCTCGCTCTGGACATGCGATTTTTTTTGTTTATGAGGGGCACATTTAGGACTCTGGGGCTTGGGTAACGCCAGCAGGCACAAAAAAGCACGACCACCCGTCAGGGCAATCGTGCTCATTTTCTTTGCTACGATGTAGTTAGCCATCTCAGTGCCCAGCATGCTGGCGTAATTACTGCCGCCAAAGCTTACCCGGCAGAAACTTTCCGGTTAGCCCGAAGTTTAGGCCTTTAAAAACAATTACTTAACGTATGTATCGCATCCTTCCCAAGCTGAGTACGTGGATCCCATTCCCTCCACCCGCTCCAGAAACCTTACGTATATGAACGTGACTGTCCGTTTACTTCGAGCCTCAGTTTTGCTCTGTACCGCATTGTCCGGTCCAACCGCCGTTGCGGTGGAATTCACCGGATATGCGGTACTGACCACGGATTACGTGTTTCGCGGCGTCTCGTATAGCGACAGCCACGGCGCTGTGCAACTTGGCGGAGAGATCTCAGTCGATTCCGGATTTTATTCAGGTATCTGGGGATCGATAGTCGATATCAGCGGTGGACCAGGGCGACAGCGTGATGTTGAGCTCGATTACTACCTTGGTTACACGCTCGACGTTTCGAACAAGTGGAGCGTTGGCGCGAATATCGTCTCGTATAATTTTCCAGGAGCCGAGGGACTATTCGATTACGACTACTTCGAATATTCCCTGGCAATCAACTACAACGATCGCGTCTGGTTTGAGTATTCCTATTCACCGGACTTATACCATTCGCATTATTCGGCGCAGAACTTTGAGCTGTATACCGAATGGCCACTCGGTGGCAGGCTGATCCTAGGTGCCGGAGCGGGTTTCTACGACGTGTCGAATTTATCAAGATCTGATTACAGCTATTGGCAATTGGGCGTCACACGCCCGCTTGGTGCGATCGACGTTGACCTGCGTTATTTCGACACCAGCGATTGGGTGCCAATTGTCAGCACGCCCGATCGGGCGGAAGAGCGCATCGTGCTCAGTGCCAGGTATCAATTCTAGATCTTTCTTCCTGGCGCAGGTCACGGGCAGGTTCGGGCGGGATCTGCC
>JADFGH010000266.1 GCA_022567775.1 Pseudomonadota bacterium
TGCACTGGTTTAAATGGGAAGCCTATAAGACGTGGATAACGGGTATGTTCCTGTTGATCCTCGTGTACTGGTATAGCGCCGGGGTTTACCTCATCGATCCGTCGGTCGCCAGATTATCGGCGCCGCTTGCTGTCGGCATCGCAGCGCTATTTCTTGTCGGTGGCTGGGTGATTTATGACTTGCTGTGTAAATCGCCGCTGGGCAAAAACGACAACACGTTCAGTGCAGTATTAATGGTGTTGATCACGTTGCTCGCGTATGGGCTGTGCCAGTTATTCAGCGGCCGCGGCGCCTATATTCATTTCGGCGCAGTACTTGGCACGATCATGGCTGCGAATGTCTTTTTCGTCATTATTCCGGGCCAGCGCAGGATGGTAGATGCCGCTAAGCTCGGGCAGCCGCCGGATCCCGAGGATGGCATCAAGGCCAAGCAGCGGTCTGTGCACAACACCTACTTCACGTTGCCGGTGCTGTTCGTAATGACCAGCAATCATTATGCGTTGACCTTTGCGCACGAATATAACTGGGTAATCCTGGTTGCGATATCACTCGCCGGTGCACTGATACGCGTGTACTTTGTCGCCCGGCACAAAGGCAAGACGTCGCCGGTGCCGATCATCGTTGCGGGCCTTATTTTGCTCCTGGTCGCAGCAGTTATCGCGCCTAAGTCCCGTGCCGCGACCACCGGGACGGTAACGCTCTCGATGATTCGCCCGGTCATCGAGAGTCGCTGCACGACCTGTCATTCGCGGAATCCAACGCATATTGCGTTTCCCGCCGCGCCATCCGGTGTGATGCTGGATACCGATGAAGAAATCGACTCGGAGGCGCTGCGCATTCACCAGCAAACCGTGGTGCTCAAGGCAATGCCGATTGGCAATCTGACCCGGATCAGTGATGAGGAACGGGCATTGATCGATGCCTGGTACCAGGGTCGCGTGAAACAGGAATGAGCGATCAGAAGTACCCAAGAGACCTGGCTGGCTACGGCGCCAATCCGCCGCAGGTCAACTGGCCTGAGCGCGCGCGCATCGCCGTGCAGTTCGTTATCAATTACGAAGAGGGCGCCGAGAGCTGTGTGTTGCATGGTGACGAGGCGTCCGAGGCGTTTCTCTCCGAAATCGTAGCCGCGACTCCGATTCCCGGGCAGCGGAACATGAACATGGAATCACTCTACGAGTACGGCGCACGCGCGGGTTTCTGGCGTCTGCATCGGCTGTTCAGGAGCAGGAAAATGCCGGTGACCGTGTTCGGTGTTGCGATGGCGTTGCAGCGCAACCCGGCGGTGGTTGATGCGATGTGGGAGGCAGACTGGGAAATAGCCAGTCACGGTTATCGCTGGATCGACTACCAGTTCGTCGACGAGCGTACGGAGCGCGAACATATGCAGAAGGCGATCGAGATTCATCACGAGGTGACTGGCGAACGCCCGCGTGGCTGGTACCTGGGCCGTTGCAGCCCTAACAGCCATCGCATCGCCGCGGAAGAGGGCGGCTTTGCTTACAACGCGGACAGCTATGCCGACGATCTTCCGTACTGGGATCGCTCGTACGGTGAGCCTCAGTTGGTGGTGCCCTACACACTCGACGCCAACGATATGCGCTTTGCGACGCCACAGGGTTTCAATTCGGGTCAGCAGTTTTATGACTACCTCAAGGATACATTCGACGTTCTCTACGCGGAGGGCGAGTCGCAGCCAAAGATGATGTCAGTTGGCCTGCATTGCCGGCTTGCCGGACGTCCCGGCCGCGCCGCTGCGCTGGCCAGGTTTCTCGACTACATTCAAACGCACGAGCAGGTCTGGATCGCCCGGCGCATTGATATTGCGAATCACTGGCGGGAACATCATGCCGCAGACGCATGAGCAGTTTGTCCGTCGTTATGGCGGAATTTACGAAAACTCCGCCTGGGTTGCCGAGGAGACTTATGCCACGGCTGCCGACGTTTCGGATGCAGGGCACCTGGCGAGGGTATTCGCAAGCTGCGTCGACGAAGCGGCGCATGATCGCAAGCTGACACTCATTCGCGCCCATCCGGATCTCGCCGGAAAAGCGGCCATTGCCGGTGACCTGACGGAGGAATCGACTGATGAGCAGTCGTCTGCCGGCATCAATCAGTGCACGCCGGAAGAATATGCGCAGTTCCAGTTGCTGAATGCGCAGTACCGGGAAAAGTTCGGCTTTCCGTTTGTAATGGCAGTCAGGAACAGTAATCGCGGCGACATACTCAGAGCGTTCGCACAACGGCTTGAGAACGATGACGAAACCGAATTCGCAACCGCGATCGATGAGATACACAAGATTGCGCGATTGCGGCTAGAGGCAATCAATTAAGGATGAAGAATAAATTGCAGAATCCTTTTCATGCATGGGTAAGGCTTGAGCAGCCAAGGCTTGGGAGCCGCGTGGTTTATGCTACCGACGAATTCTTTGGGGCAAAGGAGCGGCTGATCGAGCCCCAGGATCCGGTTTTCATTGAAGGCAGGTTTGATGATCACGGCAAGTGGATGGATGGCTGGGAGAGCCGCCGCAAACGGTCGGAAGGATACGACTATTGCATTATCCACCTGGGAATTCCCGGAATCGTTCACGGCGTCGACATTGATACCAGCTACTTCACAGGAAACAATCCACCATCGGCATCCATCGACGGTTGCGTGAGCGACGCGATGCTGCCGGATGAAAATACCGCGTGGCAGGAATTGCTGCCGGCCGTGGATCTGCAGGGTGACGCACATCATTTTTTGGCGATTGAACACGACAGCGCTACCACCCACCTGCGCTTTAATATCTACCCGGACGGCGGGGTAGCGCGGCTGCGGGTTTACGGCGAAGTGCGTCCCGATTGGGACCAGATGGACAGCAACGAGCTCATCGATCTTTTCGCGATTGAGCACGGCGGCCGTGCGATTCTGTGCAGCGATCAGCACTTCGGCACCAAGCACAATCTTAACCTCGCGGGTCGCGGCGTGAATATGGGAGATGGCTGGGAAACTGCGCGTCGCCGCACACCAGGTAACGATTGGGTGATATTGCGGCTCGGTCATCCAGGCCACATAGAAAAAGTCGAAATCGATACCGCTCACTTCAAAGGCAACTATCCGGACCGGGCCGAGCTGCGAGCGGCGTTGGTCACCGACGAGAGTGACCTGGAGTCATCAAGCGCGGCATGGGCGGTTTTGCTGCCCGAGAGCAAACTCGATATGGACATGCAGCACTTTTATACAGATGCTTTGCAGGACGTCGGTGCCGTTTCGCACGTGCGGCTGAACATATTTCCCGACGGCGGGATCAGCCGCGTTCGCCTGTACGGAAATATTGCGGCCGGCGATGCCCAATCATGAACGAAGCCGTGCTTAAGCCCCTGCCGATAACGACTGAGCGATTTGCGCCATATGGCGACGTCATTCATGCGTCAACGGCAGCAAAGGTTGCCATGAACGATGCGCGGTTCGAGCGTTTCCATGATCTTGCGAAAATTGACGTCGAGTCCGCCGGGGGGCGAACGGCGATCAGTATCGCGCGCTGTAAGGTAGCAACGACCTTCCCCCATCGCTTCGACATGGTGGAACGTCATCCGCTTGGCAGCCAGGCGTTTATTCCACTGGCGCCGTTCTCTTTCATTGTTGTCGTGGCACCCGCAGGCGAGGCGGTCGTTGCCGCGGATCTGTGCGCATTCGTGACCAATGGTACGCAGGGCATTAATTACCACAAAGGCGTATGGCACATGCCAATGATCGCGATGGAGGCCGGACAGGAATTCCTTATCGTTGATCGGGCGCCAGCGACTGATAACTGCGAGGAATTCATCCTCGGTGACCCGCTTACGCTGGAGGCACCGTAGAGACAATGGCTGACAGGAAGGCGTTCCGCGCATCAATTTTGCATTGTCTTGGCGACCCGGGAGAGAAGGATGACCCGGCAGCCGTAGAATACTTCGCAGACGGGCTGCTGATCGT
>JADFGH010000267.1 GCA_022567775.1 Pseudomonadota bacterium
CTGCAGCGCAAGCAAGCGGCCGCATTTTTATGATCTCTAAAACCGGCATTGTGAATGTGAAAATCGATCTCGGCGGATTACCGAATCTCAGTCGGCGGCCGCGAAATCTGGCCGGGTGCGGAAGGAGCGCAGCAGATGAATGTTCAATACGATCTCGACTGGCCGGGATTTATCGAGATGTTCGTGGAGAGGATTCAACGTCCAGTGCGGTGAACCAGCATGCGAATTGATCGAAAAATCGCAAATCCGGTTCGTTGGCACTGGCTGATCGGTGAAACGCTTGTCGTCGTAATTGGTGTTTTGGTTGCGCTTGGAATTGAGCAAGCATGGTCTGACCGGCAGGACCGGGAATTGGAATTGGCCTACCTGAAAAGAATCCATGCTGCTGTTTTGCGCGACATCGACTTTGTCGACGATTTCTCCCGTAGAAGTACGACATTGAAAATGGACGCCCTGGACGCCGTCGGCCCGGTGGTGCGCGGGTTCGAACCGCTTCCCAAGGATGTCGAAACATTTCTCTCAAATGTCAGTCTCGGGGCAATTGGTGGCGTTTCTCCAACCTATTTTGTCAGACGATCAACCTTCGAGGATCTGATTTCAACCGGTAACCTCAGACTGATCAGCGATGCAGATCTGCGCAATGCGATTGTTCTTTATTACTCTGTCTACGAAATTCAGCACAAAAGGATTGTTGAACGCCTGACCGAATATCCCGCGTTCGTTCATGGAATCGTTCCGGCCGAGCTGAGAAACGATTTGAATCTCGCCGCATTTAAGTCATTCAACTTTGATCGCGCGATCGAAAAGGTAATGTCTGATGA
The DNA here is from genome assembly GCA_022567775.1 of Pseudomonadota bacterium. GTDB lineage: Bacteria > Pseudomonadota > Gammaproteobacteria > Steroidobacterales > Woeseiaceae > SZUA-117. The sequence goes on from JADFGH010000267.1 coordinate 822, forward strand.
GTTTCAGACCTTGCTGAATCGTGAATACAATCTAGGTCTTTTCATGCGTCGGGAGCAGGCCAGGTTCCTGTCTTCAGCCAAAGAGTTTCTCCAGCAGCTTGAAGCGCAAATCGAACAACTTGATTTCGATTGAACTTATGCGCGGATATTCGGGGTGACCTGCATCACATCTTTGCGCATTTTGACGAATATTGAGACCTGAGCGGCACCACTGGCCGCCGAAATTGACCTAATATAGACGTACACAACGCTTGGGCTGCGTTACGGAGATTGCTATGAGCATGACACTGCTTTGGACGTTCCTGTTCTTAGGCAATGTAGCCCTGCTATGGCTGTGGGTTAACTACGTAATAAAGGTGTTGAAAGGCCAGTGCCCACACTGTGGCAGGTAGTGAGTTTCTAAGTACCTGACAATTTGAATCAGACCATCCGCTTTGAGCCGCAAGCGGGTATTCACCAGTAGTGCATAATGATGGCATCGTTATTCACGAATCTGACAGCATGACAAAGCCCTATCTGTTCTGGATCGCCCTTTGCATACTCCCACATGGGTTGGTGCACGGTCAGGAAAGCAATTCCATCGAGGAAACGTTGCTCGGCGTGTGGAAAATGGAGCCTCGCGTCCTGAGAAAAGCTAACTACGTTGCCTATCAGGAAGACGCGACCATAGCCATCACCGAGCGTCTGCCCGATGGCAGATATGTGGTCATCGCCCGAATGACCACTCGCGTCGTTACCGAGGTTGAAGGGGCAATTAACATCCCTGGATGTGAAGACAAAAAAGAATGTATCTTCGATGATGCTACCGAAGCCATAGGTTCGTCCTTCCGCAGCGCGTTTTACATTGATTATTTTTCGCCGAACTGGATTGACGATCTGTTCACCGTCAAAGGAAATGTCATGACGGCGGATGACGGCAATGGACCAATCAAGCTGATAAAGAAAGAGTAATGTTTCGTATCGAGAACGCGTCGGTCGACCATTGCATCGCATCGATCAAGATCAAGCAGACTCACTGCCGTCCCGTACACATCGCCTGCTTCTTGCTGCTTCGCCGTGCCAGTTGGACTTACAATGACACTTTTGCCCGAGAGAAAATCCATGTTGCCCATTGCCCCCTCAACGCGTGTGTTATTGGTCTTGATTCTGTTCGGCTTGGCTCTGCCCGCTATAGCGGAGAAGCCCAGGATCGCCATCTTCTCCGGGCCGACCGCCACGATCCAAAACAGCGAGCCTCTGGTCACGAGCAACAAGGCGCGGGCCAGGTATGGGCTGCCGCTGCTAAGCAACCCGGACGGAACGCCGATCCGTTTTGATGCGCTTCGCCCGCAACGCCTGGCGGCGCCGGTAACCGTCTACGTAGAGGCTTTCAGCGCCCATCCACTGGAGCGGGACATGCCGGAGCTCTACGCACCGCCCGACGGCTACATCGATTCTGAGACCGGAGCCTTCCACAACGAGCGCCGCGGACCCGGCGACATTGCCGTCTATGAAGTTCGCCTGCTGCCCGAAGACGGTCTCTATGTTCTCCCCTACATGGCTCGTCAGGCCGATGGAAGCGCGTGGGATGGCCACTGCGCCGCCCCGGGCGCCCGGAAAGAGAAATGCCGTGTGCCCTTTTACCCGGATGCATCACGTATCTTCGAAGAGATCGACCGGCTCGGCATCGGCCCTGGCGGAAGGAATAATTTTCTCGACGCCAAAGCGGATTTCGATTTCTATCGGCCTGCTCCATCGGGCGGTTACAGAAAAGGTCTGCCCGCGAACGAGCGTACGGACGTCGGCGACGGTGATATTCCAAACGAGATCTGGGGTCGCGATTTCTTCACTTATACGCCGATTCTGCAAACGCCGGCCATGCCGACCCTGGCGCGCCTGACCAACATGGTGCAGCGGGCTCTCGCGACCGGAGATTACGCGGGCGCCATCTGGTTCGAGGGCAGTCCCACCACCGAGGAAACGACCTACTGGCTCGGGCTGCTGATCGATACGAGCGTGCCCATCATCGGTAATTCGTCGCAGCGGACCCATGGAATGCTCAGTAACGACGGCGACCGCAATATCGTCGATTCCGTCGACTACATCCTGTCAGGCGTGTGGCGGGACGCAGATGGAAAGGACCGGATCGGCGCCGTCATGATCCAGGAAGAGCAGATCTTTACCGCGCGTGACGTCCAGAAGGGCGACGACCGGCCGGGTGGCTATGTGACATCCGGGGGTCACGGCGGCATCGTCGGCGGCATCAATCCGATCAGATTGACATTCGTGCCGACCAGGAAGCACACATACAGATCGGACGTTAATATGACGCAGCTCCAGGACCATGTGAGGGGTGTCCGCCGTGAGGGCGAGATCGACGTCCGCATCAAGAATGATCAGGGCGAGCTTCTCGATTCCGCCATACCGAAGGTGACGATCTTCAAATATGCTCGTTACCTGCCGGACGATTTTTCCAATGAACCCGACCAGGTCGTGGAAGTGCTGGGACGCATCGAGAAAAATCTCGACGATTCTCCACTTTCTGGATTCGTGCTCGAGGGGAACGCGCCTTACTCGAGCGCCGATGTGCCAACAGTCGCCGCGCTCAGACGTGCCGCATTGGCGGGCATGCCCGTTGCCCGGGTGGGCCGGGGCCGGCATGCGGGATTCACGCCTGCGAGTCCCAACGATCTATTCATCGAAGGAAGCAACCTGACGGCGACCAAAGCACGTTTACTGCTCATGGCCTGTCTCATGAAGTTCGGTAGCCTGCCGTTGCCGCAGGATCGCGATCACCCGAGCGCCGGCGAGTTAGATGCGATTCGCGCGCAGATCGCCTCGTACCAGGCAGTTTTCGATTCTCACTGATCGCCATGAATGGATTAAAGAACGCAAACGCCTGGCACAGCCAGCCGAGATCTGCACGGCCGTTTCCGGCCGCTGCTGACGTATTCAGTCACGCGCGGCAATACCCCCGATCGGCATTGCGGTTCTGATCAGAAGTCACTAAACATAAATCCTCACCGGTCCGGCGCGCCCTGCGATCGGCATCGAGGCTGGTCATTGCGGTGCTTCGCGGAGATCACTAAAGG
>JADFGH010000268.1 GCA_022567775.1 Pseudomonadota bacterium
GGCGACCGCGTTGCAAATATCGGCGGCGATTTGACGGGCCTTGTCGATCGGGCAGCCGATCAGCAGGGTGCCAAACTCATCGCCACCCAGACGGCCAACGAAGTCGGAGTCGCGGACCTGGTCTTTGATCAATGCAGCTACTTCACGGAGCATGTTGTCACCCGCGTGATGACCGCAACTGTCGTTAACGGCCTTGAAGCGATCCAGGTCCATGTAGAAGACTATGTGTACGCCCTCGTCCGCATGCGCGGAGTCCATCGCTTCCTGCAGACGGCGCTCGAACTCGCGCCGGTTAATCAATCCGGTCAGCGCATCGTGCGTCGCCTGGTAGCTCATCTGGCGAGTCAGTCCGCGAATTTCACTGACATCATGAAAAACGACAACAGTTCCTGAAATACTGTTGCCGGGACCTCTGATCGGCGACGCAGTGATCTCAATCGAGTGCTCGTGTTCTCCGTCGCGACTGATCAGGAGTGCACGCCGCCCCATGTTGACGCGCCGTCGCATTGAGAGGCATCGTTCTACAGGATCACCAAGCGGGCGCCGGTCAGCCTCATCAACCAGGGAAAATAACTCGCCGAGCTTGCGGCCGGAGGCATGGTCGCGGTTTGCACCCGTCATGGATTCGGCGGCACGATTCAAATAGTCGATGCGGCCTTCGTTGTCCGTTGTTATGACACCCTCGGAAATTGATTCGAGCGTGTATTGCGCCTGCCGCTTACTGCGGCTTAATGACACCTCGAGACTCTTGCGATAGCTGACATCACGGGCGATCGTGAGGATTGCCTTGTTGCCCCGGTACTCGATCAGCGAACTTTGCATCTCGACCCACAGGCCCTGTTCGGCGCCATTGATTAACTGGATTTCAAGACGGCGTGGCGCAGACTCCCCTGACAGTCGATTCGCCATCGTCTTGCGAAACAAAGCGCGATAGGCAGGTTTGACGAGGTCAGTAACATCCCTGCCCTCAAGTTGATCGGGCTCGAGACCGAGCAGGTTCGCCGCACTGTCATTCGCAAGCAGTATGCGCTCATCGTGCACGAGTACGATCTCGGGTAATGTCCTGGCGAATTCCGCAAACAGGTTTTCCCTGTCCTGAATCTCCTCGTCGCGTTCTCCTATCACATCGAACAGACGATTGATGGTCCTCGTCAGTTCGCCAATATTGCCCCGGTCCACCGTTCGCAAGCGGCGTCCGACAGACGCGTCGCCCGCAACCGCGACCAGTTCGTCGTTAAGACTATCCAGTCGGTTGACCAGCCACCGCCGTCGAAGCCCTATCATGAGCAGTGCTATCAGCGCGGCTGACAACACGGCGGAGAGAACGATGATTACGACGATCGGTGACATGCGGGTCCAAATGCCGGAAATTCGGAGATTCCGGTCGCGCGCCCGGCCTGATCGGTATTTAAGCTATCCCAGCGCAAATTCGTCCATCCTTGTCCGGCTATCGTGCAAATGATGCCGTGAAACGATCATTTGTTATTATTAGGCGCTCGTGATGCATCTCCGAAGCCGGAGATTCGAGGTGATTCCTGAATAATCGTTGTGTGCATGGCTAAGGATATCCCAGCTACCGCGGCGCACTGCAGCGATTCACCATAATTCAGCAACGGGAATTTTTCTGGTGATTTTTTTGCATATCGGGCAGGCTATGACGATTACGGTACAACAGGTTAAATCAATAATTTACAGGTCAACCATACTATGACAAGCGATCTTGCCCGGCGGCAAATGGTTAAACAGCAGGTACGCGTCTGGAATGTCTCCAACCAGGAAGTGTTGACTGTCCTCGGCAGTCTCGCCAGAGAGCAATTCGTGCCGGCCGGCTGCGAGGATGTGGCCTACGCCGATACGGAAATCCCGCTGGCGCATGGACAGGTCATGCTGCGGCCGATTATCGAAGGCAGATTGCTGCAGGCGCTGTCTCCGGGCAGCGGCGACACGGTACTCGAGATCGGAACAGGCACCGGATACCTGACAGCATGTCTTGCCAGGATGAGTGCATCAGTCACCAGCATCGACATTCACGAAGACTTCATTGCTGATGCCGGCCGGAATCTGGAAACCGCGGAGATAGAAAATGCGAGCGTACAGTGCATGGACGCGATGGCAGAATTGCCCGGCGGCGAATTCGATGTGATTGCCGTCACCGGTTCTGTTCGCCAAATCGAGGAACGGTTTGTGAATGCGCTGAAGCCGGGTGGCAGGCTGTTCCTGGTCGTCGGTGAGTCGCCGACAATGAACGCCCTGCTGATTACCCGCAATGGCGATGGCCTGCAACAAACTGTCCTGTTCGAGACGGACATTCCCGCGCTGGAAAACATTGCCAGGGTACCCGTCTTTAGCTTTTGAATTGAAACCACAACGCGGGTAGACGCATCTGATTCGTAGAGGTCTGTCCGCAAGCGTAATGGAGGAAGCATCTTGTACACGGACTTGTCGCCAGCGGAATTCCTCGCCGAATACCAGGCGAACACCTCCTGGCAGCTTCTCGATGTCAGGGAGCCGTGGGAAATAAAGATCGTCGCGGTGCCCGGATCGATAAGGATTCCGTTCGCTGAAGTGCCGTCGCGGCAAACCGAGCTCGATACCGATAAACCGGTAGCGGTTCTCTGCCATTCCGGAGTGCGCAGCGCCAAAGTGGCCGATTACCTGGTCAACCAGGGGTTTTTCCGGGTGGCGAATATTGCCGGTGGCATCGATGCGTGGGCCCAGGAAGTTGATAATTCCCTGCCGCGATACTGAAAGGTGCTGTCCGAAAATTCGCTAGACTGATATAGTGATATAGTTAACCATAACACCTGTTGCCACAAGACAACTCTCGCTGGAAGCAAAATATGAAAAAGCTGATGAATTTCCGATACTTATTTGCATTATTGTGCACCCTGGCGGCTCCCGGCCTGGCCGCTGCCGCGTCGTTACTGGAGGTCTACCAGCAGGCATTGCAGAGTGATCCGTTGATCCACGAAGCCGAAGCCAGGCGTATGGCGGCGCTCGAACTCGTGCCTCAGGCACGTGGGTTTTTGCTGCCGCAGATCAGTGCGGGCGGCAGTTGGTACCAGGGTGCCGATTCCAGTCTCCAGCAAGCGACGATCCAGGACTCCATGGGAAACATCATTGCATTTAACACCGTGGACGCCGATTCCGATTTCGATGGCTTCGGCTGGAACGCCGAGCTTCGCCAGACGCTGTTTCGCTGGGACCAGTTCGTCGGCTTGAAGCAGGCCGGGAAAAGAGTAGCGAAGGCAGAAGTTGATTTCGAAGCGGCGCAGCAGGACCTGATCGTGCGCGTCGTCATCCGTTATTTCGATGTGCTGGCCGCCGAAGACCGGCTGACATCGATACATGCCGACCGCCTGGCAATTGCCCGGCAGCTCGAACAGGCGAAACAGCGATTTGAAGTTGGCCTTATCGCAATCACCGGCGTCCAGGAATCACAGGCGGCATACGACCAGTCGGTTGCCGACGAGATTCAGGCAAAGCGTGAACTGGCAACTTCCCGCGAGTTCTTGCGTGAAATTACCGGCGAATATATCCCGACCCTGTCCGCCCCCAGCGAAAGTTTTCCACTACAGTCGCCGAATCCTGCGGATGAGGCAAGCTGGATCGACCAGGCGATGGTGCAGAATCTTGCATTGCTGTCGAGCCGGTTTAGCGAAGATATCGCGCGAGACGAAATATCGTTTCGCCGTACCGGCCATTACCCGACGTTTGACCTGGTCGCAAACTACGACACGAGTGACACAGACATCAGCAATGTCACGTTGGAAGGAGTACTGAGCCCGAATCCAAATTTTCCCACTGGCAACACGCGTGATTCGATATCGGTCCAGTTCAGCGTGCCTATATTTGCAGGTGGCCGAACAACATCCAGGGTT
>JADFGH010000269.1 GCA_022567775.1 Pseudomonadota bacterium
ATGCTTTGAAGAAATCGGAAGCCGAGCGGCTGCGGCAGGATGCGCCCGGATTCTCGAACGTGCCTGAACGCACACGAGCCAAATCCGCGTCTCACTGGATCTGGATCGCCGTGGTGCTGCTCGGCATCAACGTGACTGTACTGGTCGTGATGTTCATGAAGCCAGATCGGCTTCAGGATCCGGTCGCCTCCAGACCGGTCGCAGATTCGGTATCAGTATTGCCATCAGAATCGGCCAGTGTGGCCGGCGTTCCCCAAATTTCAGCTGCGCCAGAGCGTGCCCAGCCCCCGGCGGCGGGACTGGCAACAGATCATATTTCACCGGCAGTCACCGCTTTGGGTCAGCACACGGATCCTGTGCCTGCGGTTGCCAGCTACGAACCACCACTAATCACCGAATCCTATGCCACCTTCAATGATCTGCGGGTGCGAGGCCTGCTGCAACTTCCGGACATGCATCTCGACATCCATGTTTACAGCGGCGTACCCGAGGACCGATTCGTCTTCGTCAACATGAGTAAATACAAAGAGAGAGACACTCTCGATGAAGGTCCTGTTGTCAGGGAGATAACGCCTGACGGTGTCATTCTCGAATATCTTGGCACGGGATTCCTGCTGCCGCGGGAGTAAAAGTTTGGTGCCAAACTCGATCGCCCGCTGGGGCGGGCTCCTACGGGACAATACGCGCATCGAGCCAACGTAGGAGCCCGCCCCAGCGGGCGATCAACGGCGGCGGGGCCGCTGTTGTCAGGAAATCATCTCACCGGCTGGATCAATAAGGGTCGCGTCTTCATTTCTTGCATTGTTGACCTTGCGATCGACCGGCCAGGCCCGAAACGCCGGACTGTTGTCGATTACCTTGGACAACAACTCCATATCGCCACCCAGCCACCGCTCAGCCTGTTCGGGAAGCATGACCACTGGCATGCGTTGATGCAGCTGCGCCATAAAATCGTTCGCAGCTGTGGTAATGATTGCCGTGGACTGCAGTGACTCGTCGCTTTCCTTGCTGTTCCAGTCTTCCCAGAGACCCGCAAACGCAAATGGCGATCCGTCGGCGAGCGAAATAAAATACGGCGTCTTGCCGTCTCCTTCCTTGCGCCACTCATAGAATCCGTCCGCAAGAATCAGGCAGCGACGCTTTTTATACGCGCTCCTGAACGATGGTTTTTCAGCGACTGTTTCGGCTCGCGCATTGATCATCCGGTTGCCGATTGACGGGTCCTTCGCCCAGAACGGCACGAGGCCCCAGCGAAGCATCGCCAACTCGGATGCGCCCTGTGCGTCCGTACGCACAGCGGCAATAAACTGCGTCGGTGCGATGTTATAGCGTGGTATAACTTCCGTTGACGAGGTGGCGCCAAATAAGGCGGCTGTCGCTTCGCTGGGAGAATAAAAAGCGAATCTGCCACACATATCATTCTCGAATGCCGACACCACGATTGAGCAGCGCAAGGTTCAGCGTGAAAAGGCCGACGACAAAAAATACGACAATTAAATACGCGTAGCCGATGCTGATATCCGATACGCCGAGAATTCCGTAACGAAACGCATTTACCATGTAGAGAATAGGATTCGCGAGTGAGACCTTTTGCCAGAACTCCGGTAACAGCGTGATCGAATAAAATACGCCCCCCAGGTAAGTCAGCGGCGTCAGGACGAACGTCGGAATGATCGAAATATCGTCAAACTTCTTTGCGAACACCGCATTGACGAAGCCCAGCAACGCAAAAACTATGGAGGCAAGCAATACGATCGAAATCGTGACCAGCGGATGTTCGATCGACAGGCTGGTAAATCCCAGTGCGATCATCGTCACGAGGGCGCCAACCATAAGTCCCCTGATTACGCCTCCCGCAACATGGCCGATGATTATCGTAGCGTTCGACATCGGCGAGACCAACATTTCCTCGATGTGTTTGCCGTACTTGGCACCGAAAAATGACGACACGACGTTACCGTAGGAATTGGTAATCACCGACATCATGATCAGTCCTGGCGCGATGTACTGCATGTAATCAAAGCCCCCCATCTCGCCGATGCGCCGTCCGATCAGGTTGCCAAATATGATGAAGTACAGGGTCATCGTAATTGCGGGCGGCACGATAGTCTGCACCCAGATTCGTGCAACCCGGATGACTTCCTTGCGCACCAGTGTTTTCAGAGCAACCCAGTTAACGGCGATATCCATAGTGATTTACCTGACCGCTGCCCGGCCGGGGTCCTGCTTGCTCTCGACAAGGTCCATAAACAGTTCCTCGAGCCGATTGGCCTTGTTGCGCAAACTGACGACGCTGATCCCCGATTCATTCAGGCGCGCAAACAAGGTATTGAGGTCATTGCCCGAATCGACGGTAACCTCGAGTTCATAGTCCTCAACCAGTGAGGTCTCGAATTCCGCCAGCAGCGGCGCCTCAGTTAGCGGTTCACGCAGACTTAACACAAATACCTCGCGCTGCAATTTTCTGAGTACGGTACTCATGCGGGCGTTTTCGATGATTTCCCCTTCATCGATGATCGCAACATGACGGCAAAGGTTTTCGGCCTCTTCGAGATAATGTGTTGTCAGGATGATGGTGGTTCCGGCTGCGTTGATGCGCCGCAGAAAGTCCCACATCGATCGCCGAATCTCAATGTCCACGCCCGCCGTTGGTTCGTCGAGCATGAGAAGCCTTGGTTCATGGATCAGCGCACGTGCGATCATCAGGCGCCGCTTCATGCCACCAGACAGCATCCGCGCCTGGTCGAATCGGCGATCCCATAGCCTCAGCTCACCCAGGTACTGCTCCGCCCTTTCCAGGGCCAGCTTGCGATCAATGCCGTAGTAGCCTGCCTGGTTGACCACGATATTGAGCACCGAGTCGAATATGTTCAGATTCAGTTCCTGGGGGACCAGCCCGATGCATGCTTTTGCAGCTTCGACGTCCGTATCCATATCGTGTCCGAAAATCTCGACCTGGCCGGAGGTCTTGTTGATGAGGGAACAGATTATGCCGATCACCGTGGTTTTGCCCGCACCATTCGGCCCGAGCAAGGCGTAGAAATCGCCGGGTTTGACGTCGAAATCTATGCCCTTCAGGGCCTGCAAACCGTTGCTGTAAGTCTTGGTCAGTTGTTTGATAGATAGCGCATACATAGCGACGCGTATTGTATACGCGAGAGGTCCGGGCTACCTCTATTTGCCTGTCGTCGCCTGCGTTTGTTTTTTCTATCGGCACCGGGATCGCGCGTACAGCCGCGATACCTTATTCGTCAGCAACACGCAGGCCGGTGTGTTTGGTTTTGCAGGCTGCTACTGCCCAGGTTCGCGGCACGCTGGCAGCCGGTCGCGTCAGCAGCGTCTGCAACACACTCATGTGCGCTGCGCTGCGGACTTCGGTCTCCCTGCTGACGCCATGATTCAGCAGTTTCAACCACAACTGGTCGTCGTTTCCCCTGCGAAGTTCCAGCAGATCGGGATGTGGTGCCACCGCGGCAAGCAGGCCGAAGAATGTCCGCTCGGCAATCTGCTCACACCAATGCAGGCTCGCACCACAGATCAGCCGCAGAGTATACGGGTTCTGTCGCGCAAGTTGCCAGATAAAACCAAGCCCGGCTGACTGGAGCCGCTCGAGATCGTCCGCGACCGGGCACCTGAAAAGGTCGTGCCCGCCATCGTCCGACAGAATCTGACTCCACAATCTGTGGTCTCGCTCACGAAACGAAAGCAACAGAAATGGCGTCGCCGATAGCCGGTCAACCTGGTGAGGGGTCAGTGACGTGATGCGACGGCATAGTGGCGAAGAGAGCTGATGCAGGCTCCGCCGGGCGCGGCGATTCGCCTGCAACAAGGACAAATACGCACCATTCAGTGCAG
>JADFGH010000270.1 GCA_022567775.1 Pseudomonadota bacterium
GCCAGGCAGCGGCTGACCGGTGATCAGGCAAAGAACGATGTCAGCCAAAGTCAACAAATCATCAAACAGTTACGCATAGAACTTGAACAAGTTCTGAAGATTCTACGGCGCTAATCTTTGCTTTTCTAAAACGAGGGCGGCAAGTATCATTGCCGCCCTCGTTTATGATGTGTCCGGTCGGGGCGTAGCGCAGCCTGGTAGCGCACCACACTGGGGGTGTGGTGGTCGGAGGTTCAAATCCTCTCGCCCCGACCAGTTCAGGTCGCAAAAAATATGCCTTCCTCGCCAGAGATCAGGAGGCATTTTTTTGTGGCCTAAATGGGTGGGTATTGGAACCTCCCAGGGAGTTCACAAAATCGCCGGGAGCGATTTTGGGCGGCCTCGCGGCGCGAGGACGGTCCGCAGGACCGAGCACATGGATGTGCGAGCCAAATCCTCTCGCCCCGACCAAACCGCAATCGCAGGAGCGGCCTCCGGTCGCGGTGTCTTACGTGGGCATCGGCCCTGTGGAAAGTTTCTTGTCTTCAATTCCCAGCAGGATCGGCTGCGCCGTTTCGCGATAGATATTTATTTTAGCGTTGTATGCGGTGCGGAGCAGTCCGTGTTTGTCCTTGATTTGCAATTTGCGAATCGAAAATTCGCCGCTCTCCAGGCGTTCACCGGTCAGGTAACACTTGATCGCAGACACTTTCTCACCGGAGAGTTCCAGGCCACTCAATTTGGCGAGGTTGCCCTGTGCCCGTTGCAGGAAAGTAACGGCATCGAGATTGACCTGCGAATCTACATTGTCGATGGAAGGTGCCTGCAATTGTGCGAGGAAGTCGCCGACCAGGATTTGTCCCGGCATTGCGGCTTCGATCATCCTGGCGAGTTCAATCGTAACGTCGCCTACGATGAAATCGTGCATGGTTGGGTTCAGCCCTTCTGCCTGGTGGAATTCGTAACAGCTGCCGACATGAAAACAGGCGCGCAGGCGCGGCACTGCGTTGGAGGTCGCCTTGCTGCTGGCGATGGCGTTGTCCGCCAGCACCAGGTGCATGAAGTGGTAAAGATTGACGTTAGCCTCGAGGCCGTGATCCCGATTCCAGATGTAGAAACCATCACCGCTGGAGGAACGCGCGAAGTTGATGCCGACGTCGAGCTCGAGCATTTTCGCGTGCGAAGAATTTAGCGAATAGGACAAGCTGTTGAGCTGCGTCATTTGTTCGAACGGCGTCAACAGGCCGAACCCTACAATATCGAACAGGGTGACCGCACGGCTGGCTACGTAATTAATGCCGTAGCGCCTTATCATTTTTTCGATGATCTGTGTTTCAACCGGGTTGTCGCTCAGGGCTTGCCGCAACGGAAGAAACCTGGGTTCGACATCGAGCAGACGGGAAACCTTCTGCATCTGCGTCAGGGTCAGCTGCCGGTCACCGGAAATCAGTTCAGTAATGAATCGGGCAGATACTTTCTGTGGCAGTCCCGAATCGTCGGCAGGCGCCGCCGTATACTCCGCGATCGCATAATGCGGTACGACAAGAACCAGGACGCCATCGTCAAGCGGCGACCAGCTAAGGATGCTGTTAGCGCCCAAAGACCATTCTTTGTTGAGGCTGCGTTCCAGGTGTACCAGGTTGCTACGTTGCCGCAGTCCCATCTCGTTGGCGAGAGCAGCAAGCTGGTCAAGGTACGGCGAGTAGCTGGCCATGCGCCGAATACCCGACTCCGTGAGATTATCAAATGTCATTCGTCCGCCCAAAAATGCGGCAATTGCTGATCGCCAGACCGGTGGCAAGCGTGTGCACCCGTTTCCCCGACGGTGATTGACGATGAGTACCTTGTCGGCACTGTGTGTCGAAATTTATCAACATTAGCCGATAGTGCAAGTATTATTAGAAACCTGCTATAGGTATTTCAAATTCCTACCATTGCACTTAAGCTGAAATACCGATGTTTTACATAATGTTGATGCGTTTTAGTAGATCATTTCGAACCGGAGGCCGTTGATTGACTGCCGTTGCACCGCCAATTGATGAGGTTCGCAAGCTGCAACACCGCCTGCAGGAATGGCTTCTGCTGACACCGGTGTTGCGTTGCAGGACGCTTGAGCAGCGCCGGGGCGGAGACATCGAGATTCACGCCAAGTTGGAGTTCCTGCAGCGGACCGGCACGTTCAAGCCGCGTGGTGCGCTGTCAACAATGCTCAGTCTCGATGCGCAACAACTGAAGGCAGGCGTTACAGCGGTTAGTGCCGGCAATCACGCAATTGCGACTGCATTCGCGGCACGCGCCCTTGAGACCACAGCGAAAGTGGTGATGATCATGAGCGCAAGCCCGGTTCGAATCGACGCATGCCGTCAGTATGGCGCCGAGGTCATACTGGCGGATGACGTTCACACTGCCTTCGATCTCGTGGAGGAGATTCGGCAGAAAGAAGACCGCTACTTTGTGCATCCGTTCGAGGGCCCGAACGTTGCGTTGGGCACCGGGACCGTGGGGCTGGAGATTTGTGAGCAGGTCGGTGAGTTTGACGTGATCGTCATCCCGATCGGTGGCGGCGGACTTTGCGCAGGAATATCCAGTGTCGTCAAACAGATCAATCCGGTATGCACTGTTATTGGTGTCGAGCCCGAAGGAGCGGACTCCATGCACAGAAGTTTCGCGAGCGGGCAACCGGAGGCCATTGAAAAAGTGACGACCATCGCAGACAGTCTCGGTGCGCCGTTTGCCGCGCCATATTCGTTTGAACTGTGCCGGCAATACGTCGATGAACTTGTCATGGTCAGTGACGATGAGATCAAAGACGCAATGGGAGTGCTTTTCCGGGACCTTAAAATTGCCGTCGAGCCGGCCTGTGCTGCGAGTACCGCCGCATTGTGCGGGCCACTCAACGACAGGTTGGCCGGAAAAAAAGTCGTTTTGCTGCTTTGCGGCAGCAACATCGACTGGAAGACTTACGAATCGCAGGCACGGCTGGGACAGGGTGCCAGGTGTTAGTCGACCAACTCAAAGACATTGTTGGGCCATCCGGGTGGACCAGTGACGCATCTGAGCTTGAACCGCATCTCACCGAATGGCGCGACATCTACCACGGCGAAACTCTGCTAATGGTATCCCCCGATAGTACGGAGCAGGTATCGGATGTGATTAAGGCTTGTGCCGCCAACAAGACGGCCGTGGTTCCGCAAGGGGGCAACACCGGCCTTTGCGGCGGTGCCATCCCGGATGAAACCGGCCAGCAGGTGCTTCTGTCGCTGTCTCGGATGAGTGCCATTCGATCCATCGCGGCGAACAATTTTTCAATGATCGTCGAGGCCGGCTGCATTCTGGCCGACGTACAAGCGGCTGCGCGAAAAGCTGGCAGATTCTTTCCCTTGAGTCTGGCTGCGGAGGGAAGTTGTCAAATCGGTGGCAATATTTCGACGAATGCCGGCGGCATCAACGTACTGAGATATGGCAATGCACGGGATCAGGTTCTTGGCCTTGAAGTCGTCCTTGCCGATGGAACTGTTTGGAGCGGGCTCCGTGGTCTCCGCAAGGATACGGCTGGTTACGATATCAAACAATTGTTCATCGGCTCGGAAGGAACGCTCGGCATTATCACTGCGGCGAATTTGCGACTTTACCCGGAAGTGAAAAATACCCAGACAGCGATGATCGCTGTGGAAAGTCCGACCCGTGCAGTCGAGTTGCTGGCGGAACTTCGAACATCACTGGCAGATCAGTTGCTGGCATTCGAACTGATGCCGAGTCGTGCCATCCGCTATCTGCAACGACACATGCCAGCGATACAGAACCCGTTTACGGACGATCATCCATGGTATGTGCTACTCGAGTCCTCACTCAAC
>JADFGH010000271.1 GCA_022567775.1 Pseudomonadota bacterium
TCGAACGGCAGCACGGCAATTGCCGTAGCCAGCCGGTCTACCGCATACCAGGGTCCCGCGCCCCTCAATGGTCCCTGCCGAATCTCGTTGACCGCAATGCCTGCAAAGATAACGGCGACAACGGTGAGCGCCGCCAGGACGATGTAGTCTGGCTTGCGAAGACTGAGACCGGTGGTGTCGGTGACGCCGGCAGGCGGCGTCCGTACGATTCCCTCCGGCGTGATGTCGTATCGCCAGCCAAATATAAGGGCGATCGGAAAACCCGCGATGGCCGCCATCCATATGTACTGCAGAGCGGTATCCGGCACACCAAAAGACTGGAATGCCAGCGCAAAGACTTGCAAGAGGACCCACGCGCCGATGATGTAGATCGCGGCAGTTCCGAATACGCGGCGGCGCCGCAGTTCTCGCATGAATTGCCATAGTCGACGCATAAAAGACTCCCCGAGTTGTTATTCTAGCTGCAAATCCGGGGCGGAGATTTCAGCAGGTGCGGATCGGACCTGGCCAAGCCTCAATAGTGGGCATAATTTATCACTTTTCCGAACCTGAACAAGTGCTTACGCAGGTACGACCCCGGCATCCCGACATCATCGCCTAACCGAGATCGTAGATCAGCGGCAGGACAATGGAGAAACCGATCCACATGATGATGGTCAGCGGGATGCCGACCCTCAGGAAGTCCGAAAACTTGTAACCGCCTGCGCTCAAAATCAGCAGGTTGGTCTGATAGCCGAACGGCGTTGCGAAACTCATATTTGCACCGAATAGCACGGCCAGCACAAACGGCATCGGGTTGATACCGAGTTGCTGGGCAATGGCGATTGCGATTGGTGTGCCGATCACTGCCGCAGCGTTGTTGGACACGACGTTGGTCAGCACGGCCATGATCAGCATAAATGAACTCAATATGACCGGCGTCGGCAGGCCTGATGCGATGTCGACGAAGCCACTGGCGAGGTAATCCGCCATGCCGGTTCCCATGATTGCCTTGCCGAGCGCGAGGCTGGCCACAATAATCATGATCACCGGGGCTGACAGAGAATTTGCGGCATCACGCCAGGTCAGGCAACCAAGGGCCAGCATCAGGCCAACGCCGATGAGGGCGCTGACAGAAATCGGCATCAAGCCGACCGCCGCGGCAAGTACAACGGACCCCATCACCGCCAGTGCACGATTTGCACGATGTGTGTGCGGCAGGTCGGTGGTGCCGTCGAGAACCAGCATATTGCCGCTGGATTTCAGTGTGTCGATAGCGTCGCGCGTGCCCTGCACCAGCAAAACGTCGCCTGCCCGCAGGCGAATGCTGTTCAGGTCGCCGGTTACCTGCGAGCTCGGCGCGCGTGCCCTGTGAATCGCCAGCGGCAACAATCCGTAGCTCGCGCTGAAGCGCACGGCAGCCAGGCTGCGAAAATGCAACGGCGATCCGCGGGTGACCACAACCTCTGCCAGTTGCTGACCCTCCGCTTTTAGTGGCGTGTCCTCGTCGACCGGGTGCTCGCTGTCAGATATATTGTAAAGCGTTGCGCCCAGAAGTTGTTCGAAATGTTTCAGGTTCTCCGGTGAATCCTTGACGAAAATCCTGTCACCCGGCTGAAACTTCACGGAAGGCAATTTGGCCAGAAACAGGGATTCACTGCGCTGAATCCTGTCGACCCGCATCTGACCGTTCGTTTTCGCGAGCACCTCGGACAGCGTCTTGCCTGCCGCAAAACTGTCTTCCGTTACAAACAGCTGGCCGCTGAATACACGCGGCGTGGTATCAGCCATCGGAGGCTCGCGATCCGGCAGCAATCTCGGGGCGATAAGCCAGAGAAAAATCAGGCCGACACCGCCAACCAGAAATGCAGGCAACACGAAATCGAACATGCCGATTGTCTCTAGCTCAAGGTCACGGGCGATGCCAACAACCAGCAGGTTTGTCGATGTGCCAATCGTCGTGGACATGCCGCCGATGATCGTCCCCAATCCCATCGGCATCATGACTCCGGACACCGGAAACTTAACCCGCAGGGACACGCCGACAAGAATCGGCATCAGGAGCACGACAATCGGCGTGTTATTCATGAATGCGCTCAAAACCGCCGCGGCTATGAGCGTTACCAGCAACGCCAGCACTGGACGGGTTGACCAGGCACGGCCCACGATGATTGCCAGCGGTTGCAGCGCGCCCGTGGTTTCGAGCGCCTTGCCGACCATCATGAGCGCACATATCGTGACCAGCGCCTCGTTGCCGAATCCCGCAAAGAAATCGACTGGCCCGAGCGGCACACCGTTTCTTTCATAGGGGAAAAACTGAAATCCCGCAACCAGGATGATCAGGACAATCAGGCTTGATGTTTCAAGCGGCAGACGATCGCGTGTAAACAGAAAAAGCGCCACCACAGTGAGCAGTAGCACGGCAACGCCATGTGCATCTGGTGTGATTGCTTGCAATCGAACCTCGCAGACGTGATCCAGGCCCGGCAGAATACCTGCCCGGCAGCATTAAAATCGTAGGTCGCGAATCAGAATAAGTGCGCGATCAGAATAAACCGTATCTCAGTTCATGCCCTTGCTGCAACGGGTGTGTCCGTTTTTCGCCCTTGAATCACTGCCCAGGCGCGCCTGTGGAAGGCTTTGTACTCATCCAGGTTCCAGCCGCGAAATTCCGGCACATCGGCAAAACTCCAGGCATCTGCGTAAGCCAGCAGTGGCAGCAGATCTATGTAGCCAGCACTGCAGGTGTTCGCCGGGAGGACGGAGTACGGGGATATTACGAGCATATTGCGGTGGCGCACAGCCGATTCCTCGAGTGCGACTCGCCAGCGGCGGCGCCAGTTTTCGCGGTGCGCATTATCATCCCAGCCGCTGGAGGGATCATTGCCACAAAGTGCCGGCAGGCAGCCAGCGTTCCGCGCCAGCTGGCGCGAACGTTGCCACAGTGTTTCTCGAATGCGAGCGACTATAGCGGAGAGCCATCTCAGGGTGACGAGGTTTTGCGGATCCAGCCCGCGGCGCTCAGCCAGGTCGCCCAGCCCCGTGAGCGACATAGCCAGCCTGCGATTCAGGTACGCGTCGCGGCGCTGACCGGGCTGTGGCCAGCAAAGCTGATCCATGATTTTTTCCGCAAGCTCGACGCCGCTTGCCAGTGCCGGCAGCAACTGATCCCACCTGAGCTCGCCTGAATCGTTCGCGAAGTGCATTAGTGGCAGGCTGAGCGGTAGCCAGGCGGAATCTACCGGGACCTGGGTGCCGGAGACGGGCAAAACGGACGCGGTGACCTCATCGGCAAGCAGCCGGCATGCCGTTCTGACCGTACCACCATACGCGGGTTTGAGCGGCACAGACGCCTTGCGATTTCGCCACAGAAAGGACCAGTTTTGAGCCGTACCGGACTGCACCTGCGGACTGCTGTGCGGTGTCATCTGCAGACTGTCCAGCAGCACATAGCGCGGACCGCCGCCAGGCACAGATTTTGTGATTTCCTGAAACGCCCGCAGCGGCAACTGATGAGAATGAACACAAATACCGAGGTGCTCGCCGCATTGCTTGTCGTTCGCAATCTCCGCCTGCAGAAATTCGCAACAGCGTTGCAAAGCATCGATTGCCGCATCTTCCCTGCCGAGATCTGTGAGTGACAGGGTTAACGGGATGTGGCCCCTTAGCAAGGTCAGGATAGCGTTGATCGCAATCTCGGAAGCTGTACCCGACCGCAGCAAATTGCGCACCGAAACCCGCATAGGAACACCACCAGCCACGTTGTTCCGCGTGCCACAAAGTGGCGGAACCTTGAATCCGATCAGTCGCAGCCGCTCGATCAACGGACACAAGGCGTCGTCAACGTCCTG
>JADFGH010000272.1 GCA_022567775.1 Pseudomonadota bacterium
CGGCACCGGGGGAGGCGGCTATAACCGCCGAAACCTGGCCAGGGCCTGGACCCGGGTGGTGCAGTCATTCGCCGAAACAGGTTGATGAAGAGAAGTATTGTCACGTTGCGGGCTCATGTACAATTGCCGACCTTTCAAGCTCCCCGCGCCATGGCGCAGCAGCAATCCCGGAGACATTTCACTTATGTACGCCGAAACGAACACCATTGAGGTCTTCGACAGCGAACTGTTTGCCGCCATCGTGGCCGAAGCCCGCCGTCAGGAAGAACACGTCGAGCTGATTGCCTCGGAGAACTATGCGAGTCCGCGAGTGATGGAAGCGCAAGGTTCGGTATTGACCAACAAGTACGCGGAAGGGTATCCGGGCAAGCGTTATTATGGCGGCTGTGAGTACGTCGACGTGGCCGAACAGCTTGCGATCGACCGGGCGAAAAAACTGTTCGGCGCGCACTATGCCAATGTGCAGCCCCATTCGGGGTCGCAGGCAAATGCGGCAGCCTGTTTTGCATTACTGCAGCCGGGCGATCCGATTCTCGGCATGCGCCTGTCTCACGGCGGTCATCTGACTCACGGGTCGAAGGTGAACTTCTCCGGAAAATTCTTCGATGCGGTTCAATACGGTGTCGATTCGAAAACCGGATTGATCGACTACGATGAGGTACAGAGTCTCGCCAACGAGCATAAACCCCGTTTGATTATTGCAGGATTCTCCGCGTATTCCCGGGTCGTCGACTGGGAGCGTTTCCGCGAGATCGCCGACAGCGTTGACGCGTACCTGATGGTCGACATGGCGCATGTCGCGGGGCTTGTTGCTGCCGGCCAGTATCCGAACCCGGTGCCTTTCGCCGACGTGGTAACGACAACCACCCACAAAACACTTCGCGGTCCGCGCGGCGGAATGATACTTGCGCGAGAGAACGATGAGCTCGCGAAGAAATTCGACTCGCTCGTATTTCCGGGCACGCAGGGCGGGCCGCTAATGCACGTTATTGCTGCCAAGGCGGTCGCGCTGCTCGAGGCGATGAGTCCCGAGTTTATAACGTATCAGGAAAACGTCGTCAGGAATGCACGAGTGATGGCCGACGTGTTTGCTGAGCGTGGCTTCGAAATTGTGTCGGGCGGCACGGACAATCACCTCGTTCTTTTGAGCCTGCTGGATAAAGACATCACTGGAAAAGATGCGGACGCGGCCCTTGATCGCGCCAACATCACGGTCAACAAGAATACGGTGCCGAACGATCCGCGATCGCCATTCGTTACCAGCGGGTTGCGGCTTGGCACGCCGGCGATTACGACTCGTGGATTTGCTACGCAAGAAACCAGGGAACTGACAAACTGGATTTGTGACATCCTGGCCGATATCAGCGACGACCTGATGGTCCAGCGGGTGCGTGGCCAGGTCCTCGAGTTATGCAAGCGCTTCCCCGTGTACGTCTGATTGAGTGCTATCCTGAGTTCCAAGGGTTCCCCTGATTAGCTCTCATGCACTGTCCATTTTGCAGCTCCGAAGAAACCAAGGTCATTGACTCCCGCCTGGCGGGCGAAGGCCGCCAGATCCGCCGCCGCCGGCAATGCCTGGCCTGCAACGAGCGATTTACGACCTTTGAGAGCGCCGAGCTGGTCATGCCGCGACTGGTGAAGAGCGATAACAGCCGGCAACCGTTCGACGAATCCAAACTCAGAAACAGCATGGTTCGGGCGCTGGAAAAACGCCCTGTACCCTCCGATGAGTTTGAACAGGCGGTCGGCCGCCTCGTTCACAAGTTGCGTACGATGGGCGAGCGTGAAGTACCGTCGCGACTGGTTGGCGAGCTGGTCATGGAGGAATTGCGCGAACTGGACGAGGTTGCGTATGTCAGGTTCGCTTCCGTGTACCGAAGCTTCCAGGATGTGACCGAGTTTCAGGAGGAGATCAAGCGACTGCAGGAAATATCCGACGCGAGCGCCAGTCGCGAACAGATGTCGTTATTGCCTGACCTGCCCGGCAAGAAAAAATAGTGGATGCTTTCACGGCGGCCGATTACGAGTACATGTCCCGGGCATTGCGGCTGGCGCGTCGTGGCGTGTATACGGCACATCCAAATCCGCGCGTCGGCTGTGTGTTGGTGAAGGGTGGCAATATCATCGGCGAAGGCTGGCATCGAAAAACCGGCGAGGCGCATGCCGAGGCTGCCGCACTCCAGGATGCAGGTGCCGATGCCAAAGGCGCCACGGCTTACGTGACCCTCGAGCCCTGTTCGCACCAGGGAAAAACACCACCTTGCGCTGATGCCTTGATCGCGGCGGGCGTGGCGCTGGTCATCGCCGCGCTGGTTGACCCGAACGCCAGGGTATCGGGCAGCGGACACAGCGCACTCGAAGATGCCGGCATTTCCGTCCGCACAGGCTTGCTGCAGGATGAGGCAGCGTCACTCAATGAAGGCTTCCTGTCTCGCATGCAGCGCGGTCGTCCGTTTGTACGCATGAAGATCGCAGCAAGCCTGGACGGCAGGACTGCGATGGCCAACGGCGAGAGTCAGTGGATTACCGGCGATGCGGCGCGAGACGACGTGCAGCGGCTTCGCGCCTCGTCCGGTGCAGTCATGGTTGGCATTGGGACCGTGCTTGCGGATGACCCGAGCCTTACCGTGCGGCGCGACGATATCGACAATGATGGCATGCAACCGCTGCGCGTTGTGCTGGATAGCCATTTGAAAATGCCGGCGTCGGCACGATTGCTTGGCTTGCCGGGTGCGACGGCAGTTTTTTGTGCGGATGACGATAATCGAAGTGCGTTAGAGGCGGCCGGGGCCTCCATACATGTCGTCGCCGGCCGCGACGACGGCGTGGATTTGACGGCTGTTTTGGAAAGACTGGCAGAGCTCGAGATAAACGATATGCTGGTGGAGGCGGGACCGACTTTGGCCGGCAGCATGCTCGCGTCCGGCCTGGTCGATGAGCTCGTCATTTACCTGGCCCCCCATATGATGGGTAGCGAAACTCGCGGCATGTTTACGACGTCCGGCTGGCAGAATATCGATCAAAGATTGAATCTCGAAATTGTCGATATCAGAAGGATTGGCGCAGACCTGAGGATAACTTCAAGGCCGCATCGCTAGAGCCATCAAATTATGTTTAGCGGAATCATTAAAGCCATTGGCAAGGTCGCGAAGATGGAGCAGCAGGGCGGCGACCTGCGGCTGACCATTACCAGCGCTGATTTGCCCTGGAAGGAATTTGCGGTGGGCGAAAGTATCTCCGTTAATGGCGTGTGTCTTACCGCGGTCGAGTTCCTGGGTAACGGATTCGTTGCGGATGTAAGCGCGGAAACGACCAAAGTGACGGCGCTGGCCAATCTTGCCGAGGGCAGCAGGGTGAACCTGGAACCGTCAGTCAGCCTCGGTGAGCGCCTGGGCGGACACCTGGTCAGCGGACATATCGATTGTGTAGGACAGATAAAGACTCGCGAGACAGATGCCCGCTCGGTTAGACTCGTTATCGGGATTCCGGCCGAGTACAGCCGCTACATTGCCAGGAAGGGATCCGTCTGCATTGACGGCGTGAGTCTTACCGTCAATGAGGTATCGGATAACACTTTCGGTGTGAATATCATTCCGCATACGGCAGATGTGACGATTATCGGCGACTACCGGACTGGAACCGAAGTAAACATCGAGGTCGATTTGCTGGCACGTTATGTCGAAAGGCTGCTTGCGAACAGTGACGACTCCGCGATAACCGAAGAATACTTGAGAGCACATGGTTATGCCTGACAAGACGACAATTCAATCCAAGGTGGCAGGTGCCGCGCTCAGCGCTATTGAAGCCATCATCG
>JADFGH010000273.1 GCA_022567775.1 Pseudomonadota bacterium
CAGACCAATCAGCCGATACTGGTTTTCGGCGGTTTTTTTGACCTCTTTGAAGGCTTTCGGCGTACAGGCTACCTCAAGCTCGGCATCACCCTGCAGCGGCGAATCAATATTTTCCTCGCGGATGATTTCGAGTACCAGTTCAACCGCGTCAACCTGCGATCGGTAGTACTTCCGGGTCTCCTCCAGGCCGTACCTGCCGATCATGGCATCCATGGGCAGTGACGAACCGCCAATGCTGCAGAAACCACCATTGCGTCCCGATGCACCCCAGCCGATATGACCGGCTTCCAGCACCCTGGCATCGACCTGGTGATCGCGGCACAGATGATAGGCGGCCGACAGTCCCGTGTAGCCGCCGCCGATGATGGCAACTTCGCATTGCTCGTCACTGATTAACGGTGCAGCTGCCAGTTCGGTAGCACCCTGGGTCACCTCCCAGTAAGACGGCTCCGGATCCCCGAATCGGTACATATTCTTGTGGTAAAGCCTGTTTGCCACCGTAGTCCTGCTGGTCAAGGGGAAATCACAACTTTGCCGGCTCTGTAATATAGCAGCGGTTTTTTCTGTCTTTTTGTTTATGAAAAGCCGGAGCAATTTCCGTGAACACTTTCAAGAACCAGGTTAGCCGTCACTCGGTTGCATTGATCAGCCTGCTGGTCGCATTGTCGAGTCTCGCATATAACACCTGGCGAAATGAACAGACCGAAGAAAATCGGAATGTTCGCACCGCCGGAATCGCATTGCTGCTCAAGCTCGGCGAGCTCGATCGCGTTGTTTTCTACAGTCATTACGACCACGACATGGAGCGTGGCAATCCGCGTTCGGGTTGGGCGTATGCCCTGACCATTCGGGACCTGGGATCGCTGATGAATGAACCCGCCAGCAGTTCGTCAACTGAGCTGATCGGCATCTGGCAACAGAACTGGTCGGGCCTGGGCTCGGATGACCTGGCTGCGAGCAGCATTTCTGACGGCATCGACCGGACCAGGGCTGATGTGCTTATGGTACTGGGTGAGCTTTACTGAACGGAACGGCGAAGGTCTCAAACAGCCTTCGGCGCCAGGCGCTGTACCAGCGGGTCGTGGCGTGCGAAGAACAGACCACAGAGAACCAGCACCAGCAATGGCAAAGGCAGCAACACCAGTTTGTACCAGCCATACAGGTGGATCACGGTGCCAGCCAGCAGCGATGCCGCCGCCGCTGTGCCGAAGACGGTAAATTCGTTGACTGCCTGAGCTTTGAAACGCTCATTCATCGAATACGTTAGCGTCAACATCGTCGTACCGCCGACATACAGAAAATTCCAGCCGACGCCGAGCAATACCAGCACATACCAGTAATGCATGTAGGTATGGCCCTGCATCCCGATCACAGATGCGATGATCAGGGCCAGGCCGCCAATCGACATCATTCTCACAACACCAAGCCTTTCGATCAGGAATCCCGAGAACAGGGATGGCACATACATGGCGAGCACATGACTGCGAATTATCTGCGCGGTTTCTTCGAGCGAAAAGCCGTCTTTAATGTGCATGCTCAATGGGGTTGCAGTCATGATCAGCGTCATCACGCCGTATGCTGTCACGCCACCGAGGACCGCAACGAGAAAAGCGGGCTGGCGGATGATTTCACCGATCGGCCGCTGATCCCCCGGATGACTGTCTGACTCTTCACCGTGCATCGGCCCGAGGGCAAAGAACAGTGCAGCTTGCACGAGGTAAAGCACCGCCAGGGCAGCCAGCGTTCCGGCGTACTGCACTGACGGGAAAAAAAACTGGCCGTATTTGACGAGTTCCGGACCGATAAGTGCGCCTCCGATCGCGCCAAGCAAAACGAATGATATTGCACGCGGAACATAGGCGGAATCGACACTTTCCGCTGCCGCGTACCGGTATTGCTGGGTGAAGGCCATATTGATACCGAACAATCCCGCAGCGGCAACGAAAATCGAAAAACTACTCGTACTGAGCGCATAGGCAGCCAGCGACACCGATGCAACCGCACAAAGCGACGCCATGGAAAAACCCAGCTTGCGTCCGACCTTTCTCATCAGGACCGTTGCCGGAATCGCTGTAACGGCAACACCAAGGACCATGATCGAAACCGGCAAGGTCGCGAACGCGGGATTCTGGGTGAGCCTGGCGCCGATAATCCCGCCCAGGGTGACCAGGACAATTGCGCCGGTGGCCGAGATCAGCTGGCAGACCAGCAGTATGAGGATATTGCGCTGTGACATGCGGGCGCATTCTCACACATTCGGGTGGCCAGATTTCAATATAATTGGTAAATGCTGAAGATCAACGACGACCTGCTCATCCCCGAATCAGAGATTGACTTGACGGCGATTCGCGCACAGGGACCCGGAGGTCAGAACGTCAACAAGGTCTCAAGCGCTATTCATCTGCGATTTGACATCGCGAACTCGCCAACCCTGGGCGAGGACCTCAAACAACGCCTGCTGCAGCTAAACGACCGGCGCATTTCCAAATCGGGTGTTGCCGTTATCAAGTCGAGAAGATTCCGCAATCAGGACAAGAACAGGGAAGATGCGCGTGGGCGGCTCGCAGACCTGATTCGAAAAGCACTCGTCGAGCAAAAACCGCGCAAGAAAACCAGGCCTTCGAGGAAGGCCAAAGAAAAACGCCTGCAGGATAAATCGCGGCGGTCACGCCTCAAACAGTCGCGCCGACAATTAGACGATTAGAAGTACCCTGGGCAGAATCGCAGGAATGGTCAGGGGATGGTGGCAATCCGGGATTATTTGTTATAATGTTACCGTGGTAACACAATAACACCCGGAGGTGACATGAACGCGAAACTGGTCGAGCGGACACAAACGGGTGTCCGGTTGGAGAAATCCCTCCTCAAGGTCCTCAAAGGGCTGGCAGAATACTGTGAGATCACCCTTGGAGACCTGCTTGAGGGCATTGTCTTGCATGCCTTCGAGGGTAAGGCGCCGTTTTCCGCCGAAACCCGGGCGGCGATTGAGGAACTGAAGAAGGTCTACCACTGTCCACTGACGGCAGCTGACAGCCACAAACTGCGTGAGGCGGCGCAATGAGCGCTGTGGCAGTTGCGGATTCGCGCATTGAGCGAATCGTCGACGCTTTCGAAAACGCGACGATCGAAGCTGCAGATTTCGACCACGAGGCACACATGCTGGTTGGCTGGTGGTATTTACAGGAGTGCAGCCTGCTGGATGCACTGAGCCGCTTCACCGGCGCCCTGCGCAGGCTGACGAGAAAGCTGGGCGTGCCCTCGAAGTACCACGAGACTATTACCTGGTTTTATATGATCCAGATTGCCGGGCGCTGTCGCGGGCAGCCGGATGCTGACTGGCCGCAATTCAAGGCCGCCAATGCCGACCTGTTCGAGCAAAATCCGCAGCTCATACAACGATTCTATTCCAAGTCCCTGCTCTGGTCGGAAACTGCCAGGCGGCTGTTCGTGCTCCCTGATTTGCGGCCCTGAAATTTCTCATCGTTCTTCCGCGGTGCCCTCCTGTTAGAATCGCCGCGAATCGCCGAAAACGGGGGCGCGGTATGCACAAAATCAGAATTCCATGCGCATTTGCACTGTTCGTTTTGAGCGTGACGGCGCTCGCGCAGGATGCGAAATCAAACCTGGACGAGGCGTTCGCTGCGATAGCGCCAAAAGTCATCGAATGGCGGCGCGACATCCATCAGCATCCGGAGCTCTCGAATCGTGAGTTCCGGACGGCGGCGCTGGTCGCCGAGCACCTGAGAAGTCTCGGCCTCGACAAGGTCGAGACCGGTATCGCACA
>JADFGH010000274.1 GCA_022567775.1 Pseudomonadota bacterium
CGCCAAGTCGTACCTGAAGGTGTCGTCGAAACTGGTTGTCGTCCTCTGGCATTTCTGCTGTTGTGCCAAGGAGACTGATTTCAGCTAGGGACGTTCTCAAAATCTTTAATGATTGTCAATTTGCCAGCGGTGTTCGGATTGAAGCAGATGCGGTGCGAATCGAAACGTTGCAAATAAGCCACGGATAATCCGTGCCCTGCCCTGTCCCCGGGACGAGAATCAAAGACTTGCCAGCGCTTTGCGAAAAAACCCCGGTCACGCCTGCCGTAACGGCCATGACTGATCGCGACCGGAGCGGCGGAAATACCGGCCCGGTCGCGCTCAATTCCGGCCATCGGTTGAAAAAGGCCTCCATGGATTTTCCAACATCGCCTCCGAACGCATTACAATATCCTGCTTGTACAACCACGCCGAAGCACAAGAGGCGCAACCGTGCGCCTGAGAGACCGGGTTCGGAATAATCCCGGCACGCAGCCTGGCAACCATCAAACCGGGAGAGATTCTTGACTACCGCATTCAAATCAATCACTTGCTGTTTAATTTTGCTGCTGATGAGCCGTCCGGCCATGGCCGAAACGATATTGCATTCGGTGACCGGCTACACCTCGACCGACGATGGGCTGATCAGTTTCACGGCGCTGGTGATTGACGACGACGGACGCATCATCGCCATCGGCGATGACGATCTCATCGCGGAGTACCCGGACGCCGCCGGCATTGATGGGGCGGGACAATATGTCCTGCCCGGACTGCACGATGCGCATGGTCACGTCTCAAGCCAGGGATTCCTCAATATCAATCTGAATGTCACGGGGCTACAGAGTCTCGAAGAAACCGTCGACAGGATTGCCGCGTATGACAAAGTCAATCCGGCACAGGGATGGATCGAGGGGTGGGGCTGGAACCAGGTGCTGTGGCCGGTGAAAGAGTTCCCGACCGCGGCTGACATCGATGCCGTGGTGGCGGACAGGCCGGTCTGGTTGCGGCGCATTGACGGACATGCGGGTTGGGCAAACAGCCGTGCGCTGCAGCTTGCCGGGATTGACGACGACACGCCCGATCCGCTCGGCGGCAAAATTATAAGGGACGATAATGGCAGTGCAACGGGCACGCTCGTCGATAACGCGATGGCACTGGTTGATACGAAGGTTCCCGAGCTCAGCAAGGAGGACTACCGCCAGGCATTCCTTGCCGCGTTCAGTGAATT
This sequence comes from Pseudomonadota bacterium, assembly GCA_022567775.1. Classification (GTDB taxonomy): domain Bacteria; phylum Pseudomonadota; class Gammaproteobacteria; order Steroidobacterales; family Woeseiaceae; genus SZUA-117. The sequence continues at coordinate 1,208 of JADFGH010000274.1, forward strand.
TACGTCGCTCGGACTGACCAGCGTTCACGATGCGGGCATCAGTATCGACGAGGCAGAAGTCTACATGTCGATGGCCGACAACGATGAAATACCCATGCGGATATACGCCATGATGTGGCAGGCAGGCGCCAATCTCGATGCGATCGGCAAACCAATTACGGGGTACGGCAGGGACCGGCTCGATATTAAGTCTGTAAAACTGATGGCTGACGGCGCGCTTGGCAGCCACGGGGCCGCAATGATCGAGCCATTCGAGGACGACACCGAGAATCGCGGCCTGCGCATGTATACCGACTCAGAACTGAATGCCATGGTGCAAAAAGCGAACGACATGGGTTTCCAGGTTGCCATACATGCAATTGGTGACTACGCCAATCGCCAGGCCCTCAATGCATTTGAACTGGCACAGGGCGGAGCGGCGTCTCCCTTGCGCAACAGGATCGAACACGCCCAGGTCATAGCGCTGGCTGACATACCGCGATTTGCGGAGCTCGGCGTCATCGCATCGATGCAGGCAACTCATGCAACCAGCGACATGAATATGACAGAGGATCGCATTGGCTCGGAGCGCGTCAGGGGCGCCTATGCGTGGCGCAAATTACTCGATTCCGGTGCAGTCATCGCCAACGGATCCGACTTCCCGGTTGAGCTGGCGAATCCCATGTACGGCCTCTATGCGGCAGTGACCCGGCAAAGCCGGGCCGGCCTGCCGGAAGGCGGCTGGTATGGCAGCGAACGCCTGAACCGCGAGGAAACCCTGCATTCATTCACGCTCGCGGCCGCCTATGCGGCTCACCAGGAAGGCCGGCTCGGCAGCCTCGAGCCAGGTAAATGGGCGGACTTTATCGTGGTCGACAGGGACTTTTTCGAGATTCCGGAATCCGAGATCGACGACATCCAGGTCCTGCAGACCTGGGTCGGCGGGGAACTTGTTTTTGAGCGCTGCGAAGACGAGAACAGCATCGACTGTGACACTGGAGGATGACAAATCGTGATCGTTGAGCAAATCTGGACCGGGAATGCGTTTAGAAATTTCAATTACCTGGTTGCCTGCCCGGAGACGGGCGAGGCGCTGGCGATCGATCCGCTGGACTATACGAAGTGCCTTGCAGCTGCAAAGGACAGGGGCTGGACGGTCACGCAAATCCTCAACACGCACGAGCACGGCGATCATACGGGTGGCAACAAGGCAATGGTCGCGGCTACCGGAGCAAAGATTATTGCGCACGCAAACGCCAGGGGCCGCATTCCGAACATGGACCGCGGCGTTGGCGCCGGCGATATCATCAAAGTCGGCAAGTCAGTTGAACTGGAGTGCCTCGATACGCCCGGGCACACGATGAGCCACATTTGCCTGCTGTCGCACACCGATCAACCGGCGTTATTCAGTGGTGACACCTTGTTCAATGCCGGCGCGGGAAATTGCCACAACGGCGGCCATCCCAATGAATTGTATGAGACGTTTGCGAATCAACTGGAAAAATTGGGTGACGATACACAACTTTATCCAGGGCACGACTACCTGATAAATAACCTGAAGTTCACCCTCGACAGGGAACCAGACAACGCCGCGGCAAAAGACATGCTGGCAAGGTATGAGAACCAGGATCCTGATAATGCGCTCGTAACGACGCTTTCCCAGGAACGGGAGATGAACGTCTTCTTCCGCCTGCAAAGCCCGACGGTGATCGCGCGCCTGAAGGAATCTTTTCCTGACATGACCGATGACCCGGATCCAAGAGAAGTTTTTCTGAAACTTCGCGAGTTACGAAACAGCTGGTAATTCCAAACAAATCGCTCGCTGGGGCGAGCTCCTACGGTTTATCCAATAATCATGAGCAGATTTGCAGGAGCCCGCCTCAGCGGGCAATTTTTTGACTACCGGATTCGTTGCTGCAATTCTTCGAGACGCCTTGCCTGTTCCCGGTGTGGCGACACAAGGTGACGCGTAGCCAGCCACAACCATTGAATCGCGTCGAAGACGCGAACTTGTTCAGCCAGACGTTCTTTCAGTTCGCTGGCGGCGCCGCCGGCGTATGCACTCAGCAGCAATTGCTGCCTGCCTTCATCAAAATTATGAAATCCAATCGCCGACGCCAGGTCGAACATCGGATCGTTATCGCAGGCGTATTCCCAATCAATTAGTTTCAGCCCACCCGAATCAATGATGTTTGCCGCCACGATGTCGTTGTGGCAACAGGCAACACTCTCGTGCACCGGACTTTCGCGGATGATTCTGACGCATCTCGACGCGACCGCGCACAAATCATGGTTTTCTCTCAGGCGCTCCTCGTAATTCCCGGCATGTCCTGCCAGGTCGAACCGGCTGCCACACGGCGGCAACGCATGCACGCGCCGGAGCAGTTCAGCAAGTGCCTCTATGTTCTCACGCGATTCAAGATCTGACTCCCGCCACACCCTGCCGTGCAGGTACTCCGTGACCAGTATTCCGGCCGTGGAGTCCGCATACAATATTGCAGGCGCAATACCGGCAGCGCCTGCTGCTTCGAGAATCGCCGGTTCACAGGACGGGCCGAGTTCGAACCTGCCG
>JADFGH010000275.1 GCA_022567775.1 Pseudomonadota bacterium
CAATTATCGGTGCTCGTTGAATCGACTTTGCTGACGGCAAAAATTACCCGGACAAACCCCGCCCATCACGTACTGGATGTTGCGTTTACGGATGCCGCCGGCACCACGGCACAACAGTCGATCGCCATCAACATTCAGCAGACTGACAATGGCGTAAATTTGAGCGGCACAGCGACACTCGATTTGCCACTCTGGATGCCGATCATCGCTATGCTTGGCGTCGACTCCGTCGATATCGAATCAGGGTCGGCCAGGTTGCGCTTCGATACTGAATTCCTGTACGACATGAATCAGATGCCTGACGTGCATGCCGAAATCGCGCCAACATCACCGCTTAAAGTTACTTATTCGAGCGCACCGGATGCGATCACCTCGGTCACTATCGAATCAGCGGGCTCATTCGAAATCACGGCAAGCTTTGCGGATTTTCAATGGGTCCTGCGGCAACCACAGGCGTCACTCCTTGTTTCGCATGACCAGTGGATCGACATCCCTGTGTCTTTGATCGACTTTTCCTGCCGGTCGGGGCCCGCCTGCGAGGGTGACATCAGCATCATCATGGAGAACGCGGCGCTGCCGTTTGCCAACGTCGGCCGATTCAAGTTTGCAGCGATGCAGGTCATATCGATCAGTGAAGACGGTATCCAGGTGCTCGTTCATCCAGACGCTACCCTTGGAATGACCGGCATCTCGGGCCAGGATGTCGAACTGGCCCGCATCGACGCCCTGCTAACGTCCGCAGCGGAATTGCAACTGCGAGATAACGGCTGGCAACTCAAAGCCCGGTCAGTCGACGTCGACATCGAGGCATATTCATTGCTTGACGACCTCACATTTTCTGCGCCCGTATTCCTGGACGACATTTCTGTCAGTGAAACAAATCATCAACTGTTTGTGAACACAGGCGTCTATGCGTCATCAAGCCAGATCAATTGGGGCGGGCAGTTAATCCGGTTGCCGGGATTCAAGGGCGACATAGCACGCAACGGTGGAGATGTTGCTGTCAATATGGAGACTGTTGGCCTTTACGAGGAAGCAAGCCTCGAGGCACATCACAACCTCGATAACGAGAGTGGCCGGCTGTCATTGAGCGATGCAGGCCTGTCCTTCGATTCGCAGCAACTGTCGAGCCGCATCTCACCCTGGTCCAGGGCCTGGGATATCAGCGCCGGCACCTTCACCATCGACCTGCAGGCCGACTGGCAACAGCAGGACACAGAGTGGCAAGTGACCGGACAGACGTCCATGCGGGCAACAGGCCTCGCCGGCGCCTGGAACGACACGGCGTTCACCGGTTTGTCGACCAGCCTTGAAGTCGAACTCGACACTGCAACCGGCATTGCGATAAAGCCCTCCACTATCGAGGTCGCATTGATCGACATGGGCTTGACCGTTGAAAACATCACGGCTGACTTCGCATTGCAACCCAATGAGCTGTCGGTCGACGTCGAGAACCTGCGCATGACTGCGTTCGGTGGGGTCATTACGGTGGATCCGTTCAGCTTCAGTACAGCTAGTGAGCGTAATACTTTGCTCATACGTGCCAGCTCGATCGACCTTGCCGAGATCCTGTCGATCAGGGAATTTGAGGCAATCGAGATTAGCGGCCGCATTGGAGCAGAGTTACCCGTGACCATCGAAGGAGACAAAGTGACGATAACTGGTGGCACGCTGACCGGCGAACCACCGGGCGGCGTCATTCGTTATCTGCCGGGCCTTGAGTCTGACCAAACGGATGCCTCGATCATCGGGCTCGCGACACGCGCCCTGAGTAACTTTGAATATGAGACTCTCACCTCAGAGGTCGACTACTCAGCAGACGGCGACCTTAATCTGCAGATGCATTTACGCGGCCGGAATCCCGATCTCGAGAGCAAGCGACCGGTCATCCTGAACCTCGGTGTCGAAAACAACATCCCGCAGATGCTCAGGAGTTTGCAGGCGGCACGTGCCGTGGAAGAAATCCTGGAAAGACGACTCGCACAGTAGATGCGGTCGCTACCAGATAGAATCTACTTAGGGTAAGCTTGATCGAAGTGTCTAAAGAGGCCGGTACCGACATGAAATCGACAATTTTGCTGATCGTTTTACTCTCCGCGCTCGCCGGCTGTAACCCGACCGTCAAGATCGAGGCTCCCGACAAGCCGATCGAGATCAATCTCAACGTCAGGATCGAACATTCAATCCGGCTCCAGGTCGACAAGGAACTGGAAGGCCTGTTCGATGAAGACAGCGACGTATTCTGAGGATTATGAAGATGAAAAAGATCTTTGCTGCAATTGGACTGATGCTGATTCTGCAGAATGCGTGGGCCATCGACATACACAGTGCCAAGGCGCAGGGCCTGGTCGGCGAAGCCAACACCGGTTACATCGCCGCCGTGCAGTCACCGGCGAGCGCCGAGGTCAGGGCATTAATTGCCGATGTTAATTCAAAAAGAAAAGCCAGCTTCGCAAACACCGCACAAAAGACAGGTACGACGGTCACGCAGGTCGCCAACCGCTTTTATGAAATTGCCGTGCAGAAAACGGCTGCCGGAGAATACTACCAGGACGCCGGCGGCCGCTGGCGGAAGAAATAGCCACTGCAGAATCGCGGCTGGAAGCCGCTCCCACGTTACTATTGGCAGGATCGTAGGAGCGGCTTCCAGCCGCGATTCCTCAAATCTTCCACAACCTCACTCAACTTTTCCTATTGCACAAAACCGGGGTCGTTTAGGGATCTCCACCGAATACAGAGCATTAGAGGGTCAATTAGCACAAAAAATAGTGTACGCTCTGGTACGAATAACAACCAAGAGGAAAGCAATATGGACTTTCTCAAAGGCCTGTCTCCCCATGTTCACTGGGGCCTGCGCTTGTCACTGGCTGCCACGTTTCTGTACCACGGCGCCGGCAAACTTCCGGTCGAAGGACCCATGATGGGTATGCCCGTCGCCGCGGTCTGGATGCTGGCCCTGGCTGAAATCGCCGCCGGTGTGTGTTTGATTGCCGGCGCATTCGGCAAGGAGATACTGACCCGTATCGGCGCCCTGATCGTCATCGTCGTCATGATCGGTGCCATCGCGATGGTTCACGCCAAGAATGGCTTCAGCGTCATGAACGGCGGCATGGAGTTCCAGATCCTGATGCTGGTTACCGGCTTGTACCTCGCAGCGAAAGGAAACGAAGTCTAAGCGATGTTCTGATCGTATTTTTACGATCCGGTTCCGCAAATAGCAGCGCAGCAGGCAACAGACTTGCCTGCTGCGTTATAGTCTTATTCAATAGCATTCCCGCCTTGATACCAACAAGTGACATTGCCATGAAACGATCCCGGTTACCGCTCGCCTTGCTCACGCTGCTCGTCGTCACGCCGCTTAACGCCCAGCAGGAAGAAACCTACGACTACTTCTCCGCCAATCGCACGATGATCCGCAACGGCGTGCAGGCGGTGCTGATGTGCAACGGTCTGTTTACGGGGCATCGCACGCTCGAGCAGGTATTTTCCCAGGAGCTTAAGTACCTGACGTCGCCAAGATTTGATGGGCCTGTTGGAACCGTGGACGGTGGTGAATACGTGATCGACCGCGACAGGAAGGCCGTCGCCATCGGCGGACCGACCACCGGAACGATCATCCGTGCCGCATTCAGGGAAGGCATCGGTTGCGTCGTCATGGCGCCGGACCAGACCTTCGACGATATTGATTCCCTGCCACAACTCGATCTGCCCTACCCTGCAATGGACCCGGCAACCACCCCGTGGCCGAACG
>JADFGH010000276.1 GCA_022567775.1 Pseudomonadota bacterium
AAATTCGGCAGGAGGATTACGAGTTTGACTCAGCTCCGCACTGAGCTATAGGCTGGCGATTCAGTGAAGACCAACAGACGACATTTTCTTGCGTCCTTAAGTGCATTGGCACCACTCAGTTCGCTCTCGCTAAAGGCATCCGCGGAGCAAGCGGTGGCCACGCCGGACTATTTTGCCGATCTCGGGGTGCGTCCGTTCATCAATGCGATCGGCCCCTACTCGTCGCTCGGTGGCGCCGAAATGTGGCCGGAAGTCATCGAGGCCATGGACTATGCCATCAAAAACAAGGCGCGCATGACGGACCTCCATGATGCGGTTGGCAGACGCATTGCGGAATTAACCGGCGCCGAGGCCGCGATGGTTACTGCCGGCGCGACCTGCGCGATCATTCTCGGTACTGCGGCCTGTATGACGATGGGCGACGAAGAGAAGATGGATCGGCTGCCCGATACCTCAGGCATGCCAAACGAAGTCATCATTCTGAAGAGCCAGCGCTATTTATACGATCGCTCGATTCGTGCGCCTGGCGCGAAGCTGGTTGAGGTCGAATCTGCCGCCGATATCCGTGCGGCCATCAATGCAAATACAGCGATGTTGTTTTACCTGCTGAATCGTCCGGATGATACCGCGATAGCAATACCGGAATACGTCGCGATCGCCAAAGAGTACGGCGTCCCGATCATGTGCGATGCCGCGACCACGGTACCGCCGATCGCTAACCTGAAGTCCACCGTGGCAGCCGGGTTTGACCTGATCTGTTACTCGGGCGGCAAGGGTTTGCGCGGCCCCTACAGCGCCGGTCTGTTGCTGGGCCGGCCGGACCTTATTGAGATTGCACGACGCAATGGTTCGCCCAATCATCGTGCCTACGGCAGAAGCATGAAGGTGGCGCCGGAGGAATATCTCGGCATGATGGTCGCGGTCGAGAAAAGCATGAGGTTCGATGAGGAAGCTGAATATGAACGTCAGCTGGCAATCGTCGACGCGATGGGACGCGATCTGTCCGCCATGCGAGGCGTTGACACGGTAACCCGTACGCCGGGCGTCGAGGCCCGCGAGCCCTACATCGAGGTTCACTGGGATGCGGAGTTGTACAAAACCACGCCGGCCGAAGTGAAACAGGCGCTGCGGGACGGCGATCCCTCCATCGAAATTCGTGCCTTGTTCCTGTCAGACGGACAGGTTCACCTGACAGCCACGATGCTCAAAGAAGGTGAGGCGAGCATCGTTACCGCCGGCCTCAAAAGTATCCTGCTGGCGAGCGCATAGGGCCGATGACATTTCGACGTACAATTTTGAAAGGCCTCGGCAGCATTCTCCCGCTGGGGTTGCTTGGCGGTTCTGCGGTTCGTGCAAGAGAAACACCAGCGAAGGCACCCGGCCGCGATTACTACCGGGAACTCGGGGTAAAGCCGTTTATCAATGCGGCTGGCGCCTACTCGGCACTGGGTGGCGCGAGGATGCGACCGCAGGTCACGGATGCGATGCGCTATGCCGCGACGCGCAAAGTCAAGATGAGAGAGCTGCACGACGCGGTCGGCAAGCGCATCGCCGAACTCGTTGGCAGCGAGGCGGCAATGGTGACCTCAGGCGCCACAGCAGCAATGGTGCTTGGCACGGCCGCCTGCATGACGCTGGGTGACGAGGAAAAAATGCGGCAATTGCCGGATACGACCGGCATCAGGAATGAAATCATCATTCAGAAAAAGCATCGCTACACCTATGACCGGGCGCTCACAGTGGCCGGTGGCCGCCTTATCGAAGTGGAATCCGAAGAAGACGTCAGGCGTGCCCTAAACGCAAGAACGGCAATGATGTTTTTCCTGAAGCCCACACCTATTGGCGACAATATTCCGGCGGATCAATACGTGACGCTGGCGAGGGAACTGGGCGTTCCCAGCTTCTGCGATGCGGCTACAACGACACCACCGGGATCAAATGTCGTTGCGGGAGTCAGCGACGGATTCGACCTGATCTGTTACTCAGGCGGCAAAGGTTTGCGCGGGCCTTATAGCGCGGGCCTGCTGCTGGGGAGGGAGCACCTGGTTCGATACGCAAGGCAAAATGGCGCACCGAACGACATCTCGATCGGCCGCGGCATGAAAGTATCGTCCGAGGAATATCTCGGCATGCTGGTCGCCCTCGAAACCAGCCTGGGTATCAGCGAAGAAGCCGATTTTGCGTATAAGCGAGAGCGGTTCAGCCACATCATCGACCAAATAGCAGATTTGCCCGGCGTTACAGCCCGTGTGTTCGTGTCCGGGAGCGAGACGAATGAGCTCTACCTCGACATCGACTGGGATACCGGCATCATCAAGCTGGACCGGCAGCAGTTCATTGATGCGCTACGCGCCGAAACACCTGCGGTCGAGGTGCGCTTGCTGTTATTCTCTGGCGGCAGAATTCACCTCTCCGCAACCGTGATGGACGACGGCCAGGATGTCATCGCCGGCCAGGTCATCAGGAAAGTCCTGCTGGAACATTCCTGAGCCGTTTTCAGCAAACTATTCCGCGAAGCAATGCATAAAAAGACTAAATCGCCCCTGTGGTCGCTGCCACTTATTCTTTGTGCATGCCTGAATGCACATGCCCATGGCAGCGTGGGACTCGCGGACGATCAGTGCGTGATTCAAATAGGTTTCTATTCCGCGCATTTTGCGATTTATCAGCCACAGACCAGTAAGCACGAGGAGTACTGCGAGGACATTCCGGAGGTCACCGACAGCATATTCGTCATCGAGTACCTGCATGCCGTCATGCGCGAGGTGCCGGTCGACTTTCGCATCATCAAAGACCGCGAGAACCGGGGAAAATTCGTCAGTTGGGAGGATATCGAGAAAATCGACGATCTTGATCGGGACACGGTGTTCTACCAGTCGCCGGTCACCCGGCCTGACGGAGTATTCCTGGTCCATCACGAATTTGCCGATTCCGGCGATTACATTGGTATCGTGACGACAACGCATCCAACACTGGACAGGACGTATACGTCGGTATTTCCGTTTCACGTCGGAGAAGCCACCTGGGGGTATGTGCCGCTCTTTGTCGGCATTGCACTCTTGTTGCAAATCAATTACTGGCTCATGACCGGCGGATTTACACGCTGGCGGAACCAGCGCAAGAGAGCAGCGCGGAAATGAATCATAGGCGAATAGTCGCATTGTGTGTTGCGGCAGGATTGCTGATGCTTGCGGCAGTCGGACTCGCACAGGAGCATGGCGCGAAGAGCTCGGACAAGGAGATGTTTCTCATCAGCTACGAGTCCGGGCTGCAGCCGATTTCAATCAACCGGATTCACAACTGGGTCGTCCACGTCGAGACATCTGACGGCAGTCCGGTCGCCGACGCAACGATAACGCTCATCGGCGGCATGCCCGATCACGACCATGGGCTCGATACTGGTGCCGCGTTCGACGAGCCACGCGCCGAACGCCGCGGCGAACCTGGACGCCACGTCGGGCGTCAGGCTCCGACCCGTGATCCCGCGCAGGCCGCTCACGCCGATCATCAGGGGGGCCTCGGACATCGCTGCTCCTTGGGGAACCAGAGCGTAGGGGCCGACGGCGCGGCTTACTCTTTGCCCGCGTCAGTTGCCTGGCGCGAATCTTCATTGTCTCTATACTCGTGCTGTGTTTGAGCTCACGGTCGAGAGTGGATTCTCCGCGGCCCACGCGCTGATCATTCAGGGCGAGCCGGAGACGCTGCACGGGCACGATTGGCGCGTCAGCGTGACCGTGGCCGGGCCGACA